>JAWWDH010000189.1:0-6533 GCA_033720015.1 Pseudomonas sp. | reverse complement strand
GTTGCGAAAGAACAGCAGCATGCCGGCGAAGGTCAGGGCCTGGGTCATGATCGAGAAGTACACGCCCTTGATCCGTGAATTGAAGGCGAAATAACCAAACACCAACGCCAGCAAGCCGGGGGCCAGTACCACCAGGCACAGCGCCCAGAGGAAGTTGTCGGTGCCGGTCCAGTACCAAGGCAACTCGGTCCAGGCGAGGAAGCTCATAAAGGCCGGCAAACCATCGCCGGCGGCTTCGCGCATCAGGTACATGCCCATGGCGTAACCGCCGAGGGCGAAGAACAGACCGTGGCCGAGGGACAGCAGGCCGGCGTAACCCCAGACCAGATCGAGCGCCAGGGCGACGATGCAGTAGCAGAGGATTTTGCCGACTAGGGTCAGGCTGTAGGCGGAGATATGCAGGGCGTTGTCTGCGGGCAGCAGGTGCAGCACCGGCATGGCCAGCAGCACCAGCAACACCAGTAAGCCGATGGCAATTGACGCCTGCGGGCCAAGCTTGGCGCTGGCGCGGGCCAGCAGGGTTTGATTGAGTGGCATAGTCATCAGTCGATCACCCGTCCCTTGAGCGCGAAGAGGCCTTGCGGACGTTTCTGGATAAACAGAATGATCAGCGCGAGGATCAGAATTTTGCCGAGTACGGCGCCGATCTGCGGTTCGAGAATCTTGTTGGCGATGCCCAGACCAAAGGCGGCCATGACGCTACCGGCCAGTTGGCCGACGCCGCCGAGTACCACCACCAGGAAGGAGTCGATGATGTAGCTCTGGCCGAGGTCCGGGCCGACGTTGCCGATCTGGCTCAGGGCCACGCCGCCGAGGCCGGCGATGCCGGAGCCGAGGCCGAAAGCGAGCATGTCCACCCGCCCGGTCGGCACGCCGCAGCAGGCGGCCATGTTGCGGTTTTGGGTGACGGCACGCACGTTGAGGCCCAGGCGGGTCTTGTTCAGCAGCAGCCAGGTCAGCACCACCACAAACAGGGCGAAGCCGATGATCACAATGCGGTTATACGGCAGCACCAGATTGGGCAGCACTTGGATGCCACCGGACAGCCAGTAAGGGTTGGCTACTTCGACGTTTTGCGCGCCGAACATCACCCGCACCAACTGGATCAGGATCAGGCTGATGCCCCAGGTGGCCAGCAGGGTTTCCAGCGGACGACCGTAGAGGTGGCGGATCACCGTGCGCTCCAGCGCCATGCCGATGGCCGCAGTGACGAAGAATGCCACCGGTAGCGCCACCAGCGGATACAGCGCCAGGGCTTCCGGGGCGAAACGCTGGAACAGCACCTGCACCATGTAGGTGGAGTAGGCGCCGAGCATGAGCATTTCGCCGTGAGCCATGTTGATCACCCCGAGCAGGCCGAAGGTGATGGCCAGGCCCAGCGCCGCGAGTAACAGGATCGAACCGAGTGACAGGCCGCTGAACGCCTGGCCGAGCAGCTCGCCGACCAGCAGTTTGCGTTTAACCTGAGCCAGGCTGGTTTCGGCAGCGGTGCGTACTGCGGCATCGCTTTCTACCGCTGGATCCAGCAGGGTCTCCAGGCGAGTGCGCGCCAGCGGGTCACCGGTTTCACCGAGCAAGCGCACGGCAGCCAGACGCACGGCTGGGTCGCTGTCGACCAGTTGTAGGTTGGCCAGGGCTAAGGTCAGGGCATCGCGTACCGCATCATCGCTTTCGCTGGCGACCTGGGCGTTAAGCAATTGCAGCTGCGCCGGCTTGGCGCTTTTCTGCAGTTGCTGAGCCGCGGCCAGGCGCAGCGCCGGATCGTCTGCCAGCAACTGGTGGCTGGCCATGGCGGTGATGATCAGGCCGCGCAGACGGTTATTCAGGCGCAGTTTGCGCGGGGTTTGCGTGGCTACAGCGTCGCCTTCGACGGGTTGGTACTGACCGTCCGTTTCGATAAAGGCGTGCTTGGCACTGTCGGCAGCGACGCGGCCTTGTTGCAGTGCTTCAAGTAGCGGCAGGCGAGCGGCATCGGGTGCGGCAGACCATTGCGCCAGCAGGTTGGCCTGCTTGGACGGGTTGGCCGCGACAAAGTCATTGGCGTCGCCTGCTTGGGCGGCCAGAGGCAGCATCAGCAGCAGGCTGAGCAAAATTCGGGTAAAGGCAGTGGGCATAAAAGACAGTCCTTCGAGGGAGGTCGTAGCCCGGATGCAATCCGGGGCGGCCTTTCCCGGATTGCATCCGGGCTACAGGCAGCGGGCAAACCCACTCGCTGGCTGCTCCCCCATGTATCGGAGAGCGCCAGAGGGCGGGGGTTGCCTTAGTTCGACTTCACCGCGTAATCCGGCTTCTTGTCGTTGCCTTCGATGTACGGGCTCCATGGCTGCGCGCGCAGCGGGCCTTCGGTCTGCCACACCACCGAGAACTGCCCGTCTTCCTGCACTTCACCGATCATCACTGGCTTGTGCAGGTGATGGTTGGTTTTGTCCATGGTCAGGGTGTAACCGCTTGGCGCGGCGAAGGTCTGACCGGCGAGTGCGTCACGTACCTTGTCGACGTCCGTGGTGCCGGCTTTCTCGACCGCTTGCGCCCACATGTTGATGCCGACGTAGGTGGCTTCCATCGGGTCGTTGGTCACGGCCTTGTCCGCGCCTGGCAGGTTCTTGGCCTTGGCGTAGGCCTTCCACTTGTTGACGAACTCGGTGTTGACCGGGTTCTCCACGGACTGGAAGTAGTTCCACGCCGCCAGTTGACCGACCAGTGGCTTGGTGTCGATACCGCGCAGTTCTTCTTCGCCGACCGAGAAGGCCACCACTGGAATGTCAGTGGCGTCGATGCCCTGGTTGGCCAGCTCCTTGTAGAACGGCACGTTGGAGTCACCGTTAACCGTGGAGATCACTGCGGTTTTGCCGCCAGCGGAGAACTTCTTGATGTTGGCCACGATGGTTTGGTAATCGCTGTGGCCGAACGGGGTGTAGACCTCTTCGATGTCTTTTTCGGCCACGCCTTTGCTGACGAGGAAACTACGCAGGATCTTGTTGGTGGTGCGCGGATAAACGTAGTCGGTGCCGAGCAGGAAGTAGCGCTTGGCTGCGCCGCCGTCTTCGCTCATCAGGTATTCAACTGCGGGAATGGCCTGCTGGTTTGGCGCGGCGCCGGTGTAGAAGACGTTAGGCGACATCTCTTCGCCTTCGTACTGCACGGGGTAGAACAGCAGGCCGTTGAGTTCTTCGAATACCGGCAATACGGATTTGCGCGACACGCTGGTCCAGCAGCCGAAGACCACATCGACTTTGTCCTGGGTCAGCAGCTGGCGGCCTTTCTCGGCGAACAGCGGCCAGTTGGAGGCGGGGTCAACCACCACGGCTTCAAGCTGCTTGCCGTTAACGCCGCCCTTGGCGTTGATTTCGTCGATGGTCATCAACGCCATGTCTTTCAGCGAGGTTTCCGAAATGGCCATGGTGCCGGACAGCGAGTGCAGGATGCCGACCTTGATGGTTTCGGCGGCGTGCACGGTCCAGGTCATGCCCATCGCGGCGATGGAGGCGGACAGGGTGAAGGCCTTGAGCAGATTACGACGTTGCATGGTGCGATCTCCATTCACGAATGTGCTGTGTTAGCGGCTGGTTCGGGCTTATGGGTCTTGGCCGTGACGCAACGGGTCATGGGCTGCACCCGCGGTCGGCGACAGCGCAGTGCTGCCCTCGATAGGGCTAGAGCAATTGCTGTGCCTATTTGCACAAACTTGATAATTGGGGCCGGCTAGAACGTTCGCCCGCGTGCTGTCAGAGCGCGATCAGGCCTGTAATGGCGGGGCAGAAGAGACGTGCGCAGCCAGCCGCGCCAGCGGCGTGAATGGCCGGCGCGGTTGACTGCGGTGCTGAGGGTTGCACCATGCGGGTGCGGGGAAGGGCGTGTGGTGCGGGGGATGTACTGTGATGGGGCAAGGCCGCTAGCTGCGCTTTGGCTCAACCCATCAAGTAATTTTTTACCCCGGTAAAGATGATTTGCGCGGCCAGGGCGCAGACGAACAGGCCCATTAGACGGCTGACAATTTGCAGGCCCTGGTCGCCGAGCAGGCGCTCGAACTGGTTGGACAGGTACAGCACGACGCCGACGGTCAGGCTGGCCAGGGCGATGCCCAGCACGGCTACGGCTTTATCGCCCCAGTCCGGTTGGCTGGCCCCCATCAGCAGCAACGCACCGATGGTGCCGGGGCCGACGGTCAGCGGGATGGTCAGCGGCACGATGGTGACGTCTTGCTGCACGTTGTCGCTCTGCACCACCGACTTGCCCTGGGCCATACCCAGCGCCGAGATAAACAGCACGCTGCCGGCACCGATGCGGAAGGCATCAATGGTGATGCCGAACAGGGTGAAGATGTGTTTGCCGAACAGGTACAGCAGCACACTGGAGATCAAGACCCCGAGCGCGACTTTCCAGGCCAGGCGCTTGCGCTCCTTGACCGTGTAACCACGGCTCAAACCAATAAAGCACGACAGCACAAAAAATGGGCTGTAGAGCACCAACAGTTTCAAATACAAGCTGAACAGCGCGGCCGCCATGGAGAGGACTCGTCTCAGTAAATAAGGGAGGCAGGGTACGAGTGTAGAGGCCGCCGGGCAATCCCGGCCGCTCTATCAGGATGGCAGGGAGTCGCGCTGGCGACGGATTTCCCGCTCGGCCACCCAGTGTTCAATCAGTTCACGCAACTGCGACATTTCCACCGGCTTGGACATGTGTCCATCCATGCCGGCTTGGCGCGCGCGTTCCTTGTGCTCAACCAGAATGTGCGCGGTGAGCGCCACCACCGGGGTGCGCGAGCGCTGCTCGGCGGCTTCCCACTGGCGCAGCTGCTCGGTGGCGGAGAAACCATCGAGTACCGGCATTTCGCAATCCATCAGCACCAGGTCATAGTGCTGGGCTTTCATGGCACTGAGTGCTTCTTCGCCGTTGCTCGCGGTATCGGGCTGCAGGTTGAGCTTGCCGAGCATGCCGCGAATCACCTTGGTGGAGATGGTGTTGTCTTCGGCCACCAGAATGCGGAAATCACTCGGCGGATTCAGCGGCGTGCTCGCCGGGGCCGGGTTGAACATCGGTGAGTCGCTCTTGCCGCGCTGGGCCAGCTCATCGGCCAGGGTGGTTTTCAGGGTATAGCCCGCCACGGGTTTGGCCAGGATGCGTTTGATCCCGGCATTGCGCGCGATGATCTTGCTCGGTGCATGGCTGATGCCCGTGAGCATGATCAGCAGAATATCGTGGTTGATATTGGCGTCTTCCTTGATCCGTGCGGCCAGCTGCATGCCGGTCATGCCGGGCATGTCGTGATCCAGTAGTACGGCATCGAAGTACTCGCGCAGGTTCGCCTTGGTGCGCAGCAAGGCCAGGGCTTCCTTGCCCGAGGGGACGGCGCTGACCTGCATGCCCCAGGCGCTGCATTGTTGCACCAGGACCTTGCGGCAGGTGTCGTTGTCATCCACCACCAGCAGGCGCGCGCCCTGTAGTGAGGCGTCGAGGTCGGCGGTGGGCAGTTCCAGGCGCGCTGCATCCAGCGGCAGGGTCAGCCACAGCGTTGAGCCTCGGCTGTTGCCGCCTTGGATGCCAAACTCGCCGTCCATCAGGCGCACCAGCTGGCGCGCGATGATCAGGCCGAGACGGCCGCCCAGCTTGGTCGCCGCGAGGAAGTCCTTGCTGTGCAGCTCGGCAGTCAACAGGGCATCGCGTTCGCTGGCGTCCAGCGGCTTGCCGCTGTCCTGCACGGCAATCCGTAGGCGCGGTGTGTCGGTATTATTGTCGAGGGCCACCACCAACAGAATTTCGCCTTCATCGGTCTGCTTGAAGGCGTTGTCCAGCAAGCTCAGCAGGGCCTGGCGCAGGCGCGTAGGGTCGCCGCTGATCACCCGTGGTACCTGCGGCTGCATAAAGCTGATCAGCTCAACCTTCTGCTGTTCAGCCTTGGCGCGGAAAATGTCGAGGCAATCCTCAATCAGCGCGTTGAGGTCGAACTGCACGTCATCCAGTTCAATCTGCCCGGACTCCAGCTTGGAAATGTCGAGGATCTCGTTAATCAGCGTTAGCAGTTCATTGCCCGAACTGTGGATGGTTTGCACATAGTCGCGCTGCTTGGCTGACAGCGGCGTACCGAGCAGCAGCTCAGTCATGCCCAGCACGCCATTCATTGGGGTGCGAATTTCGTGGCTGATTTTGGCGAGAAACTCCGCCTTGGCTTTCAGTTCTGCGGTGCTCGCGACGAGGGCGCTGCTGGTGCTGAACTGCTCCTGCAGGATGCGCCGTTGCCGTTCGCTGGCGGCCATGCTGAGCATAAAACCGCTGGCTACGGTCGCGCTCAGCAGGCCGTAGGCGATCAATTCGCTCTGCACGGCCCAATAACCGAAGAAAACCGGCAGGGCGCAGATAAAGGCCACGCAGAACAACAATGCCGCCAGGCTGAACAGGCGTGCCGGTTGGTAGCCATGCCGCCAGTGGGTGAGCGAGACCAGCAGGATGCTCAAGCCCGCAACCGCGTTGAGCAGGTAAACCATTTGGTTGAACTGCAGGTTGGTGGCCACCAGCAGCACCACGCAGACCATGCC
>JAWWDH010000188.1:0-6534 GCA_033720015.1 Pseudomonas sp. | reverse complement strand
ATCAAGTATTTCCGTTCGGAGTTCGAGGCTGGCGTGGCCAGCGCGGCGGCTCCGGCAGCGACGGGGCAATTCGCTCCCGCGTAAAAAATGGCGCTCTGGCGGCCACTAACCTGGCCCCGCAGCACACCGTGATTCCATTAGCCAAGCCTGCTTCGGCGGGTAAAGAAGAAACCTGAACCATGGCCACTATCCACGTAGACGGCAAAGATTTCGAAGTCGATGGGGCGGACAACCTGCTGCAAGCCTGTCTGTCCCTAGGGCTCGACATCCCTTACTTCTGCTGGCACCCCGCGCTCGGTAGCGTCGGTGCCTGCCGCCAGTGCGCGGTCAAGCAGTACAGCGATGAAAATGACACGCGCGGGCGTATCGTCATGTCCTGCATGACGCCGGCCACCGACAACACCTGGATCAGCATCGACGATGAAGAGTCCAAGGCGTTCCGCGCCAGCGTCGTTGAATGGTTGATGACCAACCACCCGCACGACTGCCCGGTGTGTGAGGAAGGTGGCCATTGCCACTTGCAAGACATGACGGTGATGACCGGCCACAACCAGCGCCGTTATCGCTTCAGCAAACGCACCCACCAGAACCAGCAGCTCGGCCCGTTTATCGCCCATGAGATGAACCGCTGCATCGCCTGCTACCGCTGCGTGCGTTACTACAAGGATTACGCCGGCGGCACCGACCTGGGCGTCTACGGCGCACACGACAACGTTTACTTCGGCCGTGTCGAGGATGGCACGCTGGAAAGCGAGTTCTCCGGCAACCTGGTCGAGGTCTGCCCGACCGGTGTGTTCACCGACAAAACCCATTCCGAGCGCTACAACCGCAAGTGGGACATGCAGTTCGCGCCGAGCATCTGCCACGGTTGCGCCAGCGGCTGTAACACCAGCCCTGGCGAACGCTACGGTGAGATCCGCCGCATCGAAAACCGCTTTAACGGCGATGTGAACCAGTATTTCCTCTGTGACCGTGGGCGTTTTGGTTACGGCTTCACCAACCGCGAAGACCGTCCGCGTCAGCCACTGCTTTTAAATAACGCGGGTGGCAGCGAAAAGCTGGGTATCGACGCCGCGTTGGACAAGGCCGCCGAGCTGCTTAAGGGTAAGCGGGTGATCGGCATTGGCTCGCCACGGGCCAGCCTGGAAAGCAACTTCGCCCTGCGCGAGCTGGTCGGCGAGGCTAATTACTATTCCGGGGTCGCCGCGGGCGAGCTGGAGAATATCCGCCTGATCCGCGACATCCTGCAGAACGGTCCGCTGCCGGTGCCGACGCTGCGTGAAGTGGAACACCACGACGCCGTATTTGTCCTCGGTGAAGACCTGACCCAGACCGCCGCACGCCTGGCCCTGGCCTTACGGCAGACGGTTAAAGGCAAGGCTGTCGAGATTGCCGCTGGGGCGAAGATTCAAGAGTGGCACATGGCGGCCGTGCAAAACGTCGCGCAGGACGCGCTGCATCCGCTGTTTATCGCCAGCGTCACCGCAACCCGTCTGGATGATATTGCCGAGGCTTGCGTGCAGGCCGCGCCGGTTGATCTGGCCCGTATCGGCTTTGCCGTGGCCCACGCCATTGACGCCAGCGCGCCAGCCGTTAACGGCCTGGATGCCGATGTCGTCGAGCTGGTGGAGTTGATTGCCGAGGCGTTGCTGGAGGCCAAGCGACCGCTGATCGTTTCCGGCGTCTCATCGGGCAGCCGGGAGATCATCGAAGCCGCCGCCAACATCGCCAGTGCGCTGAAAAATCGTGAGAAAGACGCCTCCATCAGTTTGATCGTGCCTGAAGCCAACAGCATGGGCCTGGCCCTGCTGCTGGGTGAAAGCTCTGCCGACACCTCTGTCGATGCCGCGCTGCAGGCGCTCACGGCGGGCCAAGCTGACGCGGTGATCGTGCTGGAAAACGACCTATACCGCCGCGCCGATGCCGCAAAGGTCGATGCTGCACTGGCTGCCGCGCAGGTGGTGATCGTCGCCGACCATCAGCACACCGCCACCAGTGAGAAAGCCCACCTGTTGCTGCCCGTGGCCAGTTTTGCCGAAGGCGACGGTACCTTGGTCAGCTTTGAAGGCCGTGCTCAGCGCTTCTTCCAGGTATTCGAGCCGAGCTACTACGACGCCAGTATTCTGGTCCGTGAAGGCTGGCGCTGGCTGCATGCGTTGCACAGCACCCTGCTCGGTAAGCCACTCGACTGGACGCAACTGGATGAGGTCACTGCCGCCTGCGCGGCCAGCAACAGCCTGCTGGCGCGTATCGGCGAAGCCGCACCGAAGGCTTCGTTTCGCATCAAGGGCCTGAAGCTGGCTCGTGAGCCGCACCGTTACAGTGGCCGCACCGCGATGCGCGCCAATATCAGCGTGCATGAGCCGCGTCAGCCGCAGGATCAGGACTCAGCCTTTGCCTTCTCCATGGAAGGCTATTCCGGCAGTGTTGAGGCCCGTCAGCAGATTCCGTTCGCCTGGGCGCCAGGCTGGAACTCGCCACAAGCCTGGAACAAGTTTCAGGACGAAGTCGGCGGCCACCTGCGTGCCGGTGACCCCGGTGTGCGCTTGCTCAACGTTCAAGGCGTGGCGTTGCCCTGGTTCAACGTGCCCGCCGCGTTCAACCCAGCACCTGGCACGCTGGAAGTGGTCGCGCTGCATCATCTGTTTGGCAGTGAAGAAACCTCAGCCAAGGCTGCGCCGCTGAAGGAGCGGATGCCTGCGCCCTATGCGTTGCTGGCCAAAGCCGAAGCGGATCGCCTGGGCGTGAATGACGGCGCACTGCTCAGCCTGAGCGTGGCGGGGCAGACCCTGCGTCTGCCGCTGCAGGTCACCGAAGAGCTGGCCATTGGCGTGATTGGCCTGCCGGTCGGCTTGCCGGGGATTCCGGCGCAGGCTGCCGGGGCCGTGGTCAGCCGCATTGAGGAGGCCGCGCAATGAGTTGGCTAACGCCTGAAGTGATGGACGTGCTGATCGCGGTGCTCAAGGCCATCGTGATTTTGCTGGTGGTGGTGGTCTGTGGTGCGCTGCTGAGCTTTGTCGAGCGGCGTTTGCTCGGTTGGTGGCAGGACCGCCATGGCCCGAATCGCGTCGGCCCGTTTGGCATGTTTCAGATCGCTGCCGACATGATCAAGATGTTCTTCAAGGAAGACTGGACGCCGCCGTTCGCCGACAAGTTCATCTTTATCCTCGCGCCGATGATCGCCTTCGCCGCGATGCTGATGGCCTTCGCGATTATCCCGATTACGCCGACGTGGTACGTGGCAGACCTGAACATCGGCATCCTGTTCTTCTTCGCCATGGCCGGGCTGTCGGTGTATGCGGTGCTGTTTGCCGGCTGGGCGAGTAACAACAAGTTTGCCTTGCTCGGCGCGCTGCGTGCTTCGGCACAAACCGTGTCGTACGAGGTGTTTCTGGCCTTGGCGCTGATGGGCATCGTCGCTCAGGTCGGCTCGTTTAACATGCGCGATATCGTCGATTATCAGGCGGAGAACCTGTGGTTCATCATTCCGCAGTTTTTCGGCTTCTGTACCTTCTTTATTGCCGGCGTGGCGGTGACTCACCGTCACCCGTTCGATCAGCCGGAAGCCGAGCAGGAGCTGGCCGACGGTTATCACATCGAATATGCCGGGATGAAATGGGGCATGTTCTTCGTTGGCGAGTACATCGGCATCGTGACCATTTCGGCGCTGCTGGTAACCCTGTTCTTCGGCGGCTGGCATGGCCCGTTCGGCATCCTGCCGCAGATTCCGTTCTTCTGGTTCGCCCTGAAAACCTGCTTCTTCATCATGATCTTCATCCTGCTGCGTGCCTCAATTCCACGGCCACGGTATGACCAGGTCATGGCCTTCAGCTGGAAGTTCTGTCTACCGCTGACCCTGATCAACCTGCTGGTGACCGGCGCTGTTGTGCTGGCGACGGCCCAGTAAGGAGACGTACACATGTTTAGCTATATCAAAGCCGTTGTGACCGGCACCTACACCCAGTTACGCAGCATGGCCATGGTCTTTAGCCACGGCTTCCGCAAGCGCGACACCCTGCAATACCCGGAAGAAGCGGTGTACCTGCCGCCGCGCTATCGCGGCCGTATTGTGCTGACTCGCGACCCCGACGGTGAAGAGCGCTGCGTGGCCTGCAACCTCTGCGCGGTGGCCTGTCCGGTGGGCTGTATCTCGTTGCAGAAGGCTGAGACCGAAGACGGTCGCTGGTACCCGGATTTCTTCCGCATCAACTTCTCACGCTGCATCTTCTGTGGCCTCTGTGAAGAAGCCTGCCCGACTACGGCGATTCAGCTCACCCCGGATTTTGAAATGGGCGAGTTCAAGCGTCAGGACCTGGTGTACGAGAAGGAAGACCTGCTGATCAGCGGGCCGGGCAAGAACCCGGACTACAACTTCTACCGCGTCGCCGGTATGGCCATCGCCGGCAAGCCGAAAGGCGCTGCACAAAACGAAGCCGAGCCTATCAACGTCAAAGGCCTACTGCCCTAAGGAGCCCGTTTAATGCCTGCTGCGCTTGCTGATACTGCGTTGAAAACAGACTCGGAATGCTCATGTACAAAAGTACACTGCGCTTCCTCGTCTATTTTCGCCTTGTCTCACCTGCGCTCGCGACGCCCTTAAACAGACTCCTGCGGAGATAAAGGATCTATATGGAATTCGCTTTCTACCTCGCCGCCGGCGTTGCCGTGGCGGCCACATTCAGGGTGATTACCGCGAGCAATCCGGTGCATGCCTTGCTGTACCTGATTCTCTCGTTGCTGGCCGTGGCCATGACCTTCTTCGCCCTCGGTGCGCCTTTTGCCGGGGCGCTGGAGATCATCGTTTATGCCGGCGCGATCATGGTGCTGTTCGTGTTTGTGGTGATGATGCTCAACCTCGGCCCGCCTGCGGTGGAGCAAGAGCGGCAGTGGCTGACACCGGGTATCTGGGTTGGCCCGGCGATTCTCTCGGCGCTGTTGCTGGGGCAGTTGCTCTATGTGTTGTTCCAGTCGCCGAGTGGTGCAGTCCTTGGCCAGCAAACTATTGATGCCAAGGCCGTCGGTATCGCTCTGTACGGGCCATATCTATTGGCGGTGGAGCTGGCTTCGATGCTGCTGCTTGCTGCGTTGGTCGCCGCGTACCACCTCGGCCGCCACGATGCCAAGGAGCCAACCGCATGAATGCGATTCCTATGGAGCACGGCCTGGCACTGGCCGGCGTGCTGTTCAGTCTTGGCCTGATTGGCTTGATGGTGCGGCGCAATATCCTCTTCGTGCTGATGAGCCTGGAAGTGATGATGAATGCCACCGCGCTGGCCTTTGTCGTCGCCGGTAGCCGCTGGGCCCAGCCTGACGGCCAGGTGATGTTTATTCTGGTGATCACCCTGGCAGCCGCCGAAGCCAGCATTGGCTTGGCGATCCTGTTGCAGCTGTATCGCCGCTTCAACACCCTCGATGTCGACGCTGCCAGCGAGATGCGCGGATGAATCTTCTATTTTTGACGTGCCTGTTTCCGCTGCTGGGCTGGTTCCTGCTGGCCTTCTCCCGTGGGCGCATCTCCGAAAACCTGGCGGCGCTGATTGGCGTCGGTTCAGTGGGCCTGTCCGCGTTGACGGCGGCTTGGGTGATTGTGCAATTCAACCTCAACCCGCCTGAGGCTGGCGTATTCACCCAGGTGCTGTGGCAGTGGATGAATGTCGGCGGCTTTGCGCCGAGTTTCACCCTTTATCTGGATGGCTTGTCCATCACCATGCTCGGTGTGGTGACTGGCGTGGGCTTTCTGATCCACCTGTTCGCCAGTTGGTATATGCGTGGCGAGGAGGGTTACTCGCGCTTCTTCGCCTACACCAACCTGTTTATCTTCAGCATGTTGTTGCTGGTGCTGGGCGACAACCTGCTGATGCTCTACTTCGGCTGGGAAGGCGTGGGGCTGTGCTCCTACCTGCTGATCGGTTTCTACTTCAAGCACACCGCCAACGGAAACGCGGCGCTCAAGGCGTTTATCGTCACCCGTATCGGCGACGTGTTTATGGCCATCGGCCTGTTTATCCTGTTCCTGCATCTGGGCACTTTGAATATTCAGGAGCTGATGCTGCTGGCGCCGCAGAAGTATGTAGAAGGTGACAGCTGGCTGTGGATCGCCACCCTGATGCTGCTCGGTGGCGCGGTCGGTAAATCCGCGCAGCTACCGCTGCAAACTTGGTTGGCCGATGCCATGGCCGGTCCGACCCCCGTGTCGGCGCTGATTCACGCGGCGACCATGGTCACGGCGGGCGTTTACCTGATCGCGCGGACCCACGGCCTGTTCCTGCTGACGCCGGATATTCTCGAACTGGTCGGCATAGTCGGCGGTGTAACCCTGGTGTTGGCCGGTTTCGCTGCGCTGGTGCAAACCGACATCAAGCGCATCCTCGCCTACTCGACCATGAGCCAGATCGGCTACATGTTCCTCGCTCTGGGCGTGGGGGCCTGGGACGCGGCGATCTTCCACTTGATGACCCACGCCTTCTTCAAGGCGCAGCTGTTCCTGGCCTCCGGTGCAGTGATCAACGCCTGCCACCACGAGCAGAACATCTT
>JAWWDH010000187.1:0-6538 GCA_033720015.1 Pseudomonas sp. | reverse complement strand
CCCAGCCGCGAAACATAACGCTTACACGCTGCCAAGAGCATTTCCAGCGGGTACTTCTTGTTGATTGGCACCAACTGGCTGCGCAGCTCATCATTCGGCGCATGCAGCGACAAGGCCAGCGACACATCAATCACTTCGCCCAGCTTATCGATCATCGGCACCACACCGGAGGTCGACAGGGTCACCTTGCGCTTGGAGATGCCATAGCCGAGGTCGTCCATCATGATTTTCATGGCGGCGACGACGTTGTCAAAGTTCAGCAATGGCTCACCCATGCCCATCATCACCACGTTGGTGATGGCACGGTCGACTTTAGCCGGGACACTGCCAAACGACTTGTTGGCAATCCACACCTGACCGATTACTTCCGCGGCCGTGAGATCGCTATTAAAGCCTTGTTTACCGGTTGAGCAGAAACTGCAATCCAGCGCACAGCCAGCCTGCGAGGACACACACAAGGTGCCGCGCGAGCCCTGGGGGATATAAACGGTTTCGACACAACTGCCTGACGCCACGCGCACAACCCACTTGCGTGTGCCATCAGTGGAAATATCTTCGCTGACCACTTCCGGGCCGCGGATCTCAGCACAGGCCTTGAGCTTTTCGCGCAAGGCCTTGCTGACGTTACTCATGGCGTCGAAATCATCGACACCAAAGTGGTGAATCCACTTCATCAACTGACCGGCGCGGAAACGTTTTTCCCCGATATGTTCGAAGAATTGTTCCATTTCTGCCTGGGTCAGACCCAACAGATTAGTTTTACCGGTCGTTGCAATCATGGCTTCACCCTCACTCAAATTCGCTTAGCGAATGCGAGCGCAAACTTCAGTGGCAGCGAAGAAGTAAGCAATTTCGCGAGCAGCAGAAGCTTCGGAGTCAGAACCGTGAACAGCGTTTTCGTCGATTGAAACGGCGAAATCAGCACGGATGGTGCCGGCAGCAGCTTCTTTAGGGTTGGTAGCGCCCATCAGCTCGCGGTTAGCCAGAACAGCGTTTTCGCCTTCCAGAACCTGAACGATAACTGGACCGGAAGTCATGAATGCAACCAGGTCCTTGAAGAAGCCACGCTCGCTGTGCTCAGCGTAGAAGCCAGCAGCTTCGCGCTCGGACAGCTGAACCATCTTCGAAGCAACGACGCGCAGGCCGGCTTTTTCGAAACGGCTGGTGATTTCGCCGACAACGTTTTTAGCAACAGCGTCAGGCTTGATGATGGAGAAAGTGCGTTGAACAGCCATGTGAAACTCCAGGAACAGTGATTAAAGCGAAAAATTAAACCCGCGAATTATACGCGGGTTTATAGGGATTGCCTAACAACGTACAGGGCTGACTCAGTCTGCCTCTTCGATCCAGGCGGCCTGAACGGCCTCCAGCACCTTCTCGCCGCCACGCGTCGGGTCGTCACTGAATTCCGGCAATGCCAGAATCCACTTGTGTAAATCGACGAAATTCACGTAGCGCGGATCCACCTCAGGCCTGGACTCGGCCAACTGAATAGCGATTTCCAGCACATCAGTCCATTTCAAAGTCATAACGGTTCCTTGGATCAGTGCGGCGCTTCGGCGGCATGATTGAGCGAGTATTTAGGAATTTCGACCGTCAGGTCTTCAGTGCCGACTACAGCCTGGCAGGACAGGCGCGATTGCGCCTCAAGCCCCCAGGCCTTGTCGAGCATGTCTTCTTCCAGCTCATCCGCCTCGGCCAGCGAGTCAAAGCCCTCACGGATAACGCAGTGGCATGTGGTGCAGGCACAGACACCGCCACAGGCGCTTTCGATCTCGATGTGATGCTCATGGGCCACTTCAAGCACCGAAGTACCAGGCGCCACTTCAACCACTAGACCTTCCGGGCACAGTACAGCGTGGGGCAGAAAAATAATCTGCGGCATGCTTATTCCTCAATCTCATCAAGACTACGGCCAGCCAGCGAGGCCTTGACCGTGGCATCCAGACGACGGGCCGCAAAGGCGTCGGTTATCTGGGTCAATCGCTTAGTGTGCTGCTCAATGGCCAAGCCATCACTGGTCGCCATGCACTCTCGTAATTGCTGCATCTGCGCTTCGATCGCCAGGCGCTCATCGGCATCCAGCAAGCGCTCACCATCGGCCAGCAATGCGGCCTCAACCGCCTCCAACAGACGCTGAGCATCGACTTGCTGCTCGCGCAACACGCGCGCCACCTTGTCGTCACCCGCATTTTTGAAGGAATCCTGCAGCATGCGGGCGATTTCGCCATCAGTCAGGCCATAGGACGGTTTGACTTGGATACTCGCCTCGACACCCGACGCCAACTCAAGGGCTGACACGCTGAGTAGGCCGTCGGCATCGACCTGAAAGGTCACACGGATCTTCGCCGCACCGGCAACCATCGGTGGAATACCGCGCAATTCGAAGCGCGCCAGAGAACGACAGTCGCTGATCAGCTCGCGCTCGCCCTGCAACACATGAATCATCATGGCCGCCTGGCCGTCTTTATAGGTGGTGAAGTCCTGAGCGCGCGCCACAGGGATGGTGGTGTTACGCGGAATCACCTTCTCCATCAGCCCGCCCATGGTCTCCAGCCCCAGCGACAGCGGAATCACGTCCAGCAGCAGCAGCTCTTCGCCATCACCACGCTTGTTACCCGCCAGAGCATCCGCCTGGATCGCCGCACCAATGGCCACCACCTGATCGGGGTCAATATCGGCCAACGGCTCACGGGCGAACAGCTCGGCGACCGCCTGACGCACACGCGGCACGCGGGTCGAGCCGCCGACCATGACCACCGCCTCAACCTCTTCCAGCTCAATACCGGCATCGCGTACAGCGCGGCGGCAAGCCTTGAGGCTGCGTGCGACCATCGGCTCGATCAACGCATCTAGCTGCTCACGACTCAACTGCCCCTGCCAGCCGGCATAATTAAGCGTAGCCATGTCGCTATTGGTCAAAGCTTCCTTGGCGGCACAGGCCGCTTGCAGCAACAGACGCTGCTGACCCGGATCGAGATCAGCTGACACACCCGCCTGCTGCACAATCCAGCTGGCGATGGCGTAATCGAAGTCATCACCACCTAGGGCGCTATCGCCGCCGGTGGCAAGCACTTCAAACACACCGCCAGTCAGGCGCAGCACGGAAATATCGAAGGTGCCGCCGCCCAAGTCATAGATCGCCACCACACCCTCAGCGTGCTGATCGAGACCATAGGCAACCGCCGCAGCGGTCGGCTCGTTGAGCAGGCGCAGCACATTCAGGCCCGCCAGGCGCGCAGCATCCTTAGTCGCTTGGCGCTGTGAGTCATCGAAATAGGCCGGCACGGTGATCACCGCACCGACCAGCTCACCGCCTAGAGTCGCTTCAGCACGCTGACGCAGTGCTTTGAGAATATCGGCGGAAACCTCGACCGGGCTTTTCGGCCCCTGCACCGTATCAATGAACGGCATGTGCGACTCACCACCGACAAAGCGGTAGGGCAGTTGCTCGCCTAGCTGTTTAACGTCAGCCAAACCACGCCCCATCAGGCGCTTGACCGACAACACGGTGTTCAGCGGATCACCTGAGGCAGCCGCCCGGGCGGCCTCGCCCACTTCGACTCGATCCGCGTGGTAGCGCACGGCGGACGGCAGAATGACCTGCCCAGCCGCATCAGCTAAAGGTTCAGAGAGCCCGCTGCGCACAGCGGCGACTAGCGAATTGGTGGTACCCAGATCAATCCCCACCGCCAGCCGACGCTGGTGTGGCTGGGGGCTTTGTCCGGGTTCAGCGATCTGCAGTAAGGCCATGAGTAATCAATGCTTATGTATCAGGTGCAGCGCAACAGGCGCACCAGCGTTAATCGTCGAGGCGCTCTTCCAGCTGGCGAACCTCGTGAGAGAGCTTGTCGAGAAACTGCATGCGGCGCATCAGGCGCTCGGCCTCTTCACGCTGCGTCGCATCGTCCCAACAAACGGCAAAGCTTTCGTTGAGCTCATCCTGAGCCACTTTCAAACGGCGCTTGAACTGCGCAACCCCAGCCAGATCCGCACTGTCATGCAGATCTTCCAGCTCTTCACGCCACTGCATCTGCTGCAGCAGGAAGCCAGGGTCTTGCACGGTCACTTCCAGCGGCAGTTCCGGGCCACTCAGCGCGAGCAGATAACGCGCGCGCTGCGGCGCATTTTTCAGCGTTCGATAGGCTTCATTGAGGCTGGCAGATTGCTCCAGCGCCAGGCGCTGCTCGCGCTCTGAAGCATCGGCAAAACGGTCCGGGTGAACCTGCCGCGCCAGCTCGCGGTAGCGACTGGCCAACAACTCCGGGTCCAAACGGAAACCCGGCTGCAGATCAAACAAAGCAAAGTGACAAGGAGTACCCACGGGCGCCTCAGATGTTGAAGCTTTCGCCGCAGCCACATTCGCCGCGTACGTTTGGGTTGTTGAACTTGAAGCCTTCGTTCAACCCTTCCTTAACAAAGTCCAGCTCGGTGCCATCCAGATAAACCAGGCTTTTGGGATCGATGATCACTTTGACCCCAAAACTCTCGAATACCTGATCTTCGCCGGCGGTCTCATCGACAAACTCCAGCACATAAGCCAGGCCAGAACAGCCAGTGGTGCGAACAGCCAAGCGGATGCCCTCACCCTTGCCACGCCCGTCAAGGGAGCGACGCACGTGCTGAGCTGCTGCTTCGGTCATGCTGATAGCCATCGACATACCTCCTTAGAGCAAGCCTTTCTTCTGCTTGTAGTCACGCACAGCAGCCTTGATGGCATCTTCTGCGAGGACTGAGCAGTGAATTTTCACCGGCGGCAGGGCCAATTCCTCGGCCAGCTGGGTGTTCTTGATGGTTTCTGCTTCGTCCAGGGTCTTGCCCTTCATCCACTCAGTCGCGAGGGAGCTGGAGGCAATCGCCGAACCGCAGCCGTAGGTCTTGAACTTGGCGTCTTCAATCACGCCCTGCTCGTTAACCTTGATTTGCAGACGCATCACGTCGCCACAGGCTGGTGCACCGACCATGCCGGTGCCTACGCTTGGGTCTTCCGCGTCCATCTTGCCGACGTTGCGCGGGTTCTCGTAGTGGTCAATGACCTTTTCACTGTAAGCCATGCTGGTATTCCTTCCTCATCAGAGAGTCGTTCTTACTCGACGACTACTTAGTGCGCCGCCCACTCGATCTTGGAGATGTCGACACCGTCTTTGTACATATCCCACAGCGGCGACAATTCGCGCAGCTTGGTAACCGCCTCGCAAACCTTCTGCGCGGCGTAATCGACTTCTTCATCAGTAGTGAAGCGGCCGAAGGTAAAGCGAATGGAACTGTGTGCCAGCTCGTCATTGCGGCCCAGGGCGCGCAACACGTAGGACGGTTCCAACGAAGCCGAGGTGCAGGCCGAGCCGGAAGAAACGGCTAGATCCTTAAGCGCCATGATCAGCGACTCACCCTCAACGTAGTTGAAGCTGAGGTTGAGGTTGTGCGGTACACGGGCCGTCATGCTGCCGTTGATGTACAGCTCCTCAAGACCATCGACCTGCTTAAAGAAACGATCGCGCAAGGCCAGAATGCGCTGGTTTTCCTGAGCCATTTCTTCCTTGGCAATCTGGAACGCCTCACCCATGCCCACACACTGGTGGGTCGCCAGGGTGCCGGAACGCATGCCGCGCTCATGGCCACCACCGTGGGTCTGGGCTTCCAGACGCACACGCGGCTTACGGCGCACATACAGCGCACCAACGCCCTTGGGGCCATAGGTCTTGTGCGCCGAGAAAGACATTAGATCGACCTTGAGCGAACCCAGGTCAATCGCCACCTTACCGGTGGACTGAGCGGCATCAACATGCAGGAACACGCCGCGCGAACGGGTCAACTCACCAATCGCGGCGATATCGTTGATGGTGCCGATTTCGTTATTCACATGCATGACCGACACCAGAATGGTGTCCTCACGCAGCGCCGCTTCGATCATGGCCGGGGTAATCAGGCCATCTTCAGTGGGCTCGAGATAGGTGACCTCGAAACCTTCACGCTCAAGCTGACGCATGGTATCGAGCACCGCTTTGTGCTCGATTTTCGAAGTAATCAGGTGCTTGCCTTTACTCTTGTAGAAGTCAGCAATGCCCTTGATCGCCAAGTTATTGGACTCGGTAGCACCGGACGTCCAGACAATCTCGCGCGGATCGGCATTGACCAAGTCAGCCACCTGACGACGGGCATTTTCCACCGCTTCTTCAGCCTTCCAACCAAAGACATGGGAGCGCGACGCCGGGTTACCGAAGTTACCGTCAACCAGCAGGCATTCGCTCATTTTTTGCGCAACACGCGGATCAACCGGCGTGGTGGCGGAATAATCGAGGTAAATCGGCAACTTCATCAACTTTCTCCTAATCAGGTATCAGGCCAGCTAGCCAGCGCTTAGCGCTCAATCGACGGCGGACGTTTCAATCTTATCTAAGTACGGCGTCCTGCCATTGCAACGGCGCTGATCCTGGCGCTGGGCAACTTCCTGTACTTCACGTCGGGTCACCAAGTCAGCGAGACTGATGCCACTGAGAAATTCATGTATCTGCTGGCTAAGGTCACACCACAGATGATG
>JAWWDH010000186.1:0-6549 GCA_033720015.1 Pseudomonas sp. | reverse complement strand
GAACTGGCTGAGCCGCTTGAGTCAGCAGCGTTTCTGGTAATCGAACCGTCATACAGAGGTAGAACATGAGCAAGTTCAGTGCATTACAGGCCCGTGAAAGCGCAGCGGGTGGGTTTGAGCAAGTGATTGTCCAGCGTGATATCGACGAGTTACCGGCCGGTGAGCTGCTGATTCGGGTCAAGTATTCCTCGCTCAACTACAAGGACGCCTTGTCGGCCAGTGGCAACCGCGGCGTAACCAAAAGCTTTCCGCACACCCCGGGCATTGATGCTGCCGGTGTGGTGGAAGCGTCCAGCGTGGCCGAGTTTAGCGCCGGCGATGAGGTCATCGTCACGGGTTACGACCTTGGCATGAACACCTCAGGCGGCTTCGCCCAGTACATCCGTATCCCGGCGAGCTGGGCGTTGAAACGGCCCAAGGGTTTGTCGCTGCGTGAGGCGATGATCTTGGGTACCGCAGGACTGACGGCCGCGCTCTGTGTGGACAAGCTTGAGCAGGCCGGGCTGACGCCAGATGCTGGCACTGTGCTGGTGACTGGGGCCACTGGTGGCGTGGGCAGTGTGGCGGTGGCTTTGCTCACCACCCTGGGTTACCGCGTGGCGGCATCGACGGGCAAGGCGGAGCAGGGCGAGTACCTCAAGGCGCTAGGCGCACAGCAGATTGTGCTGCGCTCCGAGCTGCAGGAGGGTACTGATAAGCCGATGCTCAAGGAGCAGTGGGCTGGCGCGGTGGACTGTGTCGGCGGGGATATTCTGTTCAACGTAGTCAAGTCGCTGCGCTATGGTGCCAGCGTTGCCTGCTGCGGCCTGACCGCTGGCGTGGGCTTCAAGGGCAGTGTGCTGCCGTTTATCCTGCGCGGGGTGAATCTGCTTGGGGTCGACTCGGTCGAGCTGCCGCTGGTGGTCAAGGCGTCGATGTGGGACAAGTTGTCGTTGCAGTGGAAGGTTTATCTGGATGCGCTGGTCAGCGAAGTCACGCTTGAGCAGTTGCCGGCGGCGATTGCCCAGGTGCTGGTGGGTAAGCAGGTAGGGCGGGTGCTGGTCAACCTGGCTTAAGTGGCGCAGAGATGAAAAGGCCCGGTGATCCGGGCCTTTTACCTTGCATGCCTAGATCAGGCGCGGCGGCGGAACAGCGGCAGTGGCTGGTCCGTGGAGGCCTGATAAACCTCGCTGAACTCCTCGAACGCTTGCAAGGCATCCTGCGGGTCTTTGTCCTCACGCAGGGCGAAGGCATCGAAGCCCACACGCAGGTAGGAGAACAGCTGGTCGCGCAACACGTCGCCAATGGCGCGTACTTCACCGGTGTAACCGTAGCGATTGCGCAGCAGGTAGGCGGTGGAGCAATGCCGGCCATCGGTGAAGGCTGGGAAGTTCAGCGCGATCACCTGGAAGTTATCCAGCTGATCGGCGATTTCTTCGATTTCCTCACCTGCTTCCAGCCACACCCCCAGGCCGCCATCGCGGGCCTTGAGCGCCGTGCTGTGCTCAACCCATAGGCTCAGCGGCACAATCAGGTCGTCGCAGTTGGAAATGCCGTCCAGCGTGGCGTCCTTGGGCAACAGGTGCCAGCTTTCATCGACCAGCTGACCGTTCTTAATGATTCGCTGCATATACGCGCTCCTTGAACGGGGCGACACCGATACGGCGGAAGGTGTCGAGGAAACTCTCTTCTTCAGTGCGCTGCTCGACATAGACTTTGACGATCTTGTCGACTACGTCAGCCATGTCCGCTTCGGCGAAGGATGGGCCAAGAATCTGTGCCAGGCTGGCGTCACGACCGGCGCTGCCGCCGAGGGACACCTGATAGAACTCCTGACCTTTCTTGTCCACCCCGAGGATGCCGATGTGGCCGACGTGGTGGTGACCGCAGGCGTTCATGCAACCGGAGATGTTCAGATCGATGTTGCCGATGTCGAACAGGTAGTCCAAGTCATCGAAACGGCGCTGAATGGCTTCGGCAATCGGGATTGACTTGGCGTTGGCCAGTGAGCAGAAGTCACCGCCCGGGCAGCAGATGATGTCGGTCAGCAGGCCTACGTTTGGCGTGGCGAAACCATGCTCACGCAGCTCGCCCCAGAGGCGGAACAGCTGCGCTTGCTCAACATCAGCCAGAATGATGTTCTGGTTATGGCTGTTGCGCACTTCGCCAAAGCTGTAGCGATCGGCCAGGTCGGCAATGGCGTCAAACTGTTTGTCGGTCACATCACCCGGTGCCACGCCCGTTGGCTTGAGCGACAGGGTCACGGCGACATAGCCCGGCTGCTTATGGGCAAAGGTGTTGCGCTGACGCCAGCGGGCAAACCCGGGATGCTCGGCATCCAGTGCGGCAAGCGCGGCGTCCTGGTCGTCGAGAGCCTTGTAGCTCGGGTCGATAAAGTGCGCGGCAACGCGCGCCACTTCAGCTTCGGTCAGGGTGCTCGGGCCGTCTTTCAGGTGCGCCCACTCGGCCTCAACGCGCTCGGCGAATACGGCAGGGGTGAGGGCCTTGACCAGAATCTTGATGCGCGCCTTGTACTTGTTATCACGACGGCCATAGCGGTTGTACACACGCAGGATGGCGTCGAGGTAGCTGATCAGGTGCTGCCACGGCAAGAATTCGTTGATAAAGCTGCCGACGATCGGGGTACGGCCCAGGCCGCCGCCGACGGAGACACGGAAGCCCAACTCACCGGCGTCGTTCTGTACGGCTTCCAGGCCGATGTCGTGCACTTCGATCGCCGCGCGATCACTCACTGAGCCGTTGACCGCAATTTTGAACTTGCGCGGCAGGTGGGTGAATTCCGGGTGGAAGGTCGACCACTGGCGGATGATCTCGCACCAGGGGCGCGGATCGATGATTTCATCTTTGGCCACACCGGCGAACTGGTCGGTGGTGGTGTTACGGATGCAGTTGCCGCTGGTCTGGATCGCGTGCATCTGCACGGTGGCAAGCTCGGCAAGAATATCGGGAACATCTTCCAGGTCCGGCCAGTTGAACTGCACGTTCTGGCGGGTACTGATGTGTGCGTAACCCTTGTCGTAGTCGCGGGCAATCTTGGCCATCATGCGCACTTGCGCGGATGACATCAGGCCGTAAGGCACGGCAACGCGCAGCATCGGCGCAAAGCGCTGGATATACAGGCCATTTTGCAGGCGCAGCGGGCGGAATTCTTCGCCGCTCAGCTCGCCAGCCAGGTAACGGCGGGTTTGATCGCGATACTGCTTGACGCGGTCTTCGACGATTTTTTGGTCGTACTGGTCGTATACGTACATGTGATGTCCTGTTATCAGGCTTTTTACAGCTAATCGGCGCGCACGGCCGCGCACTCCTGGCGGAGCTGGTGGAAGATACCAGCTCGGGGTTATGCGCAAAAGTGATGTTTGAGTATATGGAAAGAACTTAAAAGGATAAGGCGGCGGTTGAACATAGCGGTTCGGCTTGAGTAAGCGGGAGCGCTGGTCTTAACTGCAACAGGCGATTCACCCATAAACACAACAACAGGGGTAGTCCATGACCGAACATAGCGAGCCGGATAACGCGGACAGTGTGGTAGATGCCAAGGCCATATTGGCCTTGATTGTGAGTTTCGTCGTCAGCGCAGTGTTTTGGGTTAGCCAGCAGTAGCGGGCACCCAGCACAGCCATTTGCCGTTTCAAACGACCACGCGGGCCCTCGGTAACGAGGGCCCGCTTTTATCTGGCTACCCCCAAGCGATTTATTGACAGTTGAGGCTGTCGGCCTGGCGATAGAGCATCAGCAGTTTGCGTGTGATGGTCTGCTGGATATCGTCGCATTCAAAAGCGGACAGCCGAGTCAGGCGGCTGATCTGTAGTCGGTGTAGATGGATGTAGGGCATCTGCTGGTTAAATTCGCGCAAATCGCCTTTTATCATGATCGGCAGGAAAATATCACCGGCCTTTTTCTGGTTGCTGATGATCTGCGCCAGCGCAGGTTTGAATGGCATCGTCTTCGGTCTGGGACCACCTTCCTTGATCATTGTCGTCAGCAACAATCCCGGTTTATTGAGCACCACACCGGGCAGTATGCAGAGCCCTGTCTTGCGTATCGCCTGAGCGTCAATGCCGTGCAGGGTGTCATGGAAGGCGTAGGGGGTGGGCAGCACCACCATCTTGCGCCCCAGGTTATTGGGGAAGTGCAGATCGTAGTTGGTGTACAGCTGGCGTGTCGACTCTGAGTAAACGCACAGACGGTTCTCAAACAGCTTGATAAAGCGCTCGGCCAGCCCGCGCCGGGCAATGCTGTCCAGGTCCCAGATTAGGTCCTGATTCTGCGGTTTGTTCAGGTCGACTTCCTGGTGTTCCATGTTGCTCATGTATTCCTTATACCCGGAACTGCCCAAGCAGCCGGTTTAGCTGCTCAGCCAACTGGCCTAGGTGTTGCCCGGCATCACTGGACTGTTGCGCCGCCAAGGCATTGTTATGGGCCAGGCTGGCGGCTTGGGTGACGTTCTGGTTGATGTCTTCGACCACGTGCGATTGTTGCAGCGTTGCACTGGCGATGGAAGCGTTCAAACCGCTGAGATTGCGCAGCCCGCTGGCGATCAGGGTAAGGCTTGCACCGGCTTGGCTGGCTTGCTCGATGGTCAATTGCGAGGCTTGGCTGCTGTCATTGATCACTCTAACCGCAGCCTCAGAGTTACCTTGCAGGCGTTCGATCATGACTTGGATTTCTGCCGTGGATTTTTGCGTGCGCTGCGCCAGTAGACGGACTTCATCTGCGACTACGGCAAAGCCGCGTCCTTGTTCGCCAGCACGGGCCGCTTCGATTGCAGCGTTGAGCGCCAGTAGGTTGGTCTGATCGGCAATCGAGCGGATGACTTCCAATACGCTGCCGATCTGTGTGCTTTCCTGTGCCAGGGCCTGAATCACCGCCACGGCCTGCTCGATAGTGCTGGATAAGTCGTTGATTTGGCGCAGGCTGCTTTCGATGTTTTGCTGGCCTTGCAGGGCCTGTTCTTCGGCGGCATGCACTTCGGATGAGGCGTGTTCGGCGTTCTTCGCTACGTCCTATACGGCGTAGGTCACCTCGTTGATCGCAGTGGCGACGAGTTCCATTTGTTGTGACTGTTGCTCACTGTGCTGCTGCGCCTGAGCGGAAACCTGGCCGAGGTCGCGCGCGGCCGTGTCGAGTTGGCCGGCCGAGTCGAGAGACTGCTTGACCACCAGGCGTAGCTTGTCGGTAAAGGCATTGAAGTGGCGGGACAGGGCGGTCAGCTCATCGTTGCCGCGGGTGTCGAGGGTGCGCGTCAGGTCGCCATCACCACTGGCGATATTGGCCATGGCACTAACGGCTTGCTGCAGGGGTTGGGTAATGCTGCGCAAGATCAGCACCACCAGCACGGCCAGCAGCACAGCAATCGCTAGGCCAACCACTATTGCGTTGACTGCCTGGGTCTGAAACTCGGCCTGCACATCATCGACATAGACGCCAGAGCCGATGATCCAGCCCCAGGGCTGAAACAGCTGCACATAGGAAACCTTTAGTACTGGGTCGCTGGCCCCAGGCTTGGGCCAGCGATAATCGACCTGACCGGCACCCAGGCTTTTGCTGATGGCGACCATTTCATTGAACAGCGCTTTGCCGTCGGGATCCTTGAAACCAGAGAGGTTCTGGCCTTCCAGTTTAGGGTTGGTCGGGTGCATGACCATGACCGGCGTTTGGTCATTGATCCAGAAGTACTCCTGCCCGGCATAACGCAGCCCACGGATAGTTTCCATTGCCTGCTTCTGCGCTGCTTTACGGGTCAGGCTGCCTGCCGCTTCCAGGCTTTGATAATGCTGCAGAATGCCAGCCGCACTCTGTACCACATGCTGGGTTTTCTCGGCTTTTGCGGCATACAGATCGGCATGAACCTGCTTGAGGAACAAAGCGCCCTGAATGATCAGCATGGCGATGGCGACCAGCAAAATTAGCCATAGGCGACGGTTGATGGGCAGGCTGCGCAGGCTATTCATAGCGTTGTTCCCATTATTGTTTTAAGTGTTGGCAGCCTCTTATAGATCAAGAGATCTGCTTCGCTATCTTAGACTTTAGGCTAGTTGCTAGCCAGGCAACCTGCCGGTGGATGATGGGCTGGGGCTTGATTGAACCGTGCAGTGAGTGCTGGCGCAGTAGGCGTGCGCCATGTATGCCGCTTCTCTGTTAGGATTTGCGCAATTTCAGGTTAAGTACGTGATTTGTCTGTTTTTTCTGCCCGTTATGAGCCTTGGTTAGGGGCGTCGGGTGATCTCGTACGTTGATCATTATGTGTTTTATAGGCGCCGAGTAAGGCCCGTATTTAGGAGTTGGGATGGATCTTTGGGTTGCTGTTCAGGCGCTGATACTGGGTATCGTTGAGGGCATTACCGAGTTTCTGCCGATTTCCAGCACCGGGCACCAGATTATTGTCGCCGACCTGATTGGGTTTGGCGGCGAGCGGGCGATGGCCTTCAATATCATCATCCAACTGGGGGCGATTCTCGCGGTGGTGTGGGAGTATCGGCGCAAGATCCTCGACATCGTTGTGGGCTTGCCAACAGAACCCCTGGCGCAACGGTTCACGGCCAATCT
>JAWWDH010000185.1:0-6551 GCA_033720015.1 Pseudomonas sp. | reverse complement strand
CGCTGAAAGCCCTGGCCAAGGAGTTCAACTGCCCGGTCATCGCCCTGTCACAGCTCAACCGTGGTCTTGAGCAGCGTCCGAACAAGCGCCCGATCAACTCCGACTTGCGTGAATCCGGAGCGATCGAGCAGGACGCCGACATCATCATGTTCGTTTACCGTGACGAGGTGTATCACCCGGAGACCGAGTACAAGGGCGTGGCTGAGATCATCATCGGTAAGCAGCGTAACGGTCCGCTGGGCACTGCGCGGCTGGCGTTTCTCGGCAAGTACTCGCGCTTTGAGAACCTTGCGCCGGGCAGTTACCAGTTTGACGAAGATTGACGCTATGGCGTGCAACGCAGCGTCTTAGCGAGCCAGATC
Organism: Pseudomonas sp.; assembly: GCA_033720015.1. Classification (GTDB taxonomy): domain Bacteria; phylum Pseudomonadota; class Gammaproteobacteria; order Pseudomonadales; family Pseudomonadaceae; genus Aquipseudomonas. Next base: position 6,189 of record JAWWDH010000185.1, on the reverse strand, counting down.
AATAAAAACGGGCGGCCAGTGGTTAAACTGGGCGCCCGTTTTTTTAAGGACATTGCTGCCATGCGCCCGCTTGTTGCCACCATCGATTTGTCTGCGATTACTCACAACTATGCTGTGGCCAGGCGCTGTGCGCCGGGGCGGCAGGCGTTTGCAGTGGTCAAGGCGAATGCCTATGGCCACGGTGTGCGCGAGGTGGTGACGGCCCTGCATGATATGGCTGACGGCTTTGCCGTGGCCAGCCTGGAGGAAGCCGCCGAGGTGCGTGCCTTGCATGGCGAGGCGCGAATCTTGTTGCTGGAAGGCTGCTTTGCGGCGGATGAATACCAGTTCGCCGCGCAACTTGGCCTGGATGTGGTGTTACATAGCGCCTTGCAGGCACAGCAACTGCTCGCGGCGACCTTGAGCCAGCCGCTAAATGTCTGGATGAAGCTCGACAGCGGCATGCACCGACTGGGCTTCAGCGCCGCCGAGCTACGCGAATGGTACGGGCATTTACAGGGCGCGGCGCAGGTCGGCGAGTTGAGCTTGCTGAGTCATTTTGCCTGCGCGGATGAGCGCGGCAGTGACGTCACCGAGCTGCAGCTTGAGCAGTTTCTCGAGCTGCTGGACCTGGATTTTGCCCAGCGCTCATTGGCTAACTCGGCGGCGATTTTGACTATTCCGGCAGCGCATATGGATTGGCTGCGCCCCGGCATCATGCTCTACGGCGCTACGCCATTTGCCGACCTCGACGTGGCTGAGCTGGGGCTGCGTCCGGCCATGAGCCTGACTGCGCAGCTGATTGCCTGTCGCGATGTGGCTGTTGGTGAGACCGTCGGTTATGGCGGCAGCTGGTGCGCCGAGCGTCCATCACGTATCGGTACGGTGAGTTGCGGTTATGCCGATGGTTATCCGCGGCATGCTCCGGCGGGCACCCCGGTGATGGTGCGTGGACAGCGCGTGGCGCTGGTCGGGCGGGTTTCCATGGATATGCTGACGGTCGATCTGACCGACCTGCCCGATGCCGCCGTGGGCGATGTGGTGGAGTTGTGGGGCGCGCAGTTGCCGGTGGATGAAGTCGCGCGTGCCGCCGGCACCATTGGCTACGAGCTGCTCAGCAAGGTCACGGCGCGGGTGCCAAGGCGCTACGCAGCTACTCAGTCAAACTAACCCGCTGGGTACACTGAGTACATCCAGATGCAGGCGCGTGCTGTTGCTTAGCGCTCCGTCTTCACCGCACACCGCCGAGCCTGAACGGCCGCGGGCTTTGACGCGGTAGAGCATCTCATCGGCGGCCTTGTACAGCGCGGTAAAGGTGCTGGCATGTTGCGGGTACAGCGCTACGCCGATACTGATGGTTACGGTCAGCCGCTCTGCGCGATAGATCACCGGCCTGGCCAGTTCGCCGAGCAGGCGGCTGGCGACTTCTCGGGCGTGCACTTCGGCATCCGCGCCGCACACCAGTACCGCAAATTCATCGCCGCCCAGGCGTGCCACCGTGTCGCCTGCGCGAACATGTTCGCGCAGGCGCAGGGCGATCTGCTGCAGCATCAGGTCGCCGGCATCGTGGCCATGTTTATCGTTGATTGGCTTGAAGTGGTCGAGGTCGATCAGCAGCAGAGCCGCCGTTTCGTGATTGCGCTGGGCATGGGCCAGCGCCGCCTCGCAACGCTCGATCAGATAGCGCCGGTTGGGTAGCTCAGTTAAGGGGTCGTGAAAGGCAGCCTGTATCAGCTGGCTTTCGCGCTCACAAAGCTGCTGGTTGGCCGCCGCCAGCTCGGCGGTGCGCAATTTGACCGCGCTATGCAGCTCATCGGCACTGTTCTGCATCTGCGCCAGGCGTGCCGTTTTTTCACGGTCAGCCTGTATCAGGGCTTCGGCTTTTTCTTGCTTGAGGGTTTGAATGCGGTACGCCAGGGCAAAGGAGAAGAAAATCGACTCGGCCGCCACCGAGAGGGGGAATACATATGCATTCCAGTTGGCGGGCTGCACGACGCCCGTGGCCCGCAGCAGTGCTAGGCTGATACTGCCGAGAATCAGGCCGTAACCACACAGGTAGAGAAAGGCCGGGAAATAACCTTGTCGCCAGCGAATAAGTGCGCAGCCAAGGGCGGCAGGGATGCTGGTGAGCGACAGTAGGGCGATGATCCAGGCCGCCGTATGCCGCTGGCCAATGCTCTCGAGAGTGAGGGCGATGACGTAGCAGATACAGGCCAGGCTCAATAGGTGATGCGCCCAGCGCACATGAGTGCGGGTTTGCATGAGGCGCTGGGTAAAGCGGCAGGCGCAGAACCCCCACAGTGATGGCAGGGTAATGCGATCTAGCCAGAAGGGTACTGGGTTGTCCGGCCATAGGTACTGAAAGCCATGGCCGCTCATGCTGAGAATCATCAGCAGCGCGGTGGCGGTCGTCATCACGTACCAAAAATAGGCTGAGTCGCGCAGGCTGAGGTAAATGAACAGGTTGTACAAAAGCAGTGCGGCGATAATCCCGTAGACCATGCCGAGCGCGAGATTTTCCTCGGCGGCCTGCTGAGTGAGATCGTCTAATTGCCATACGCGCATCGGGAATGAGTTGCCCGCGGGGTCGAAGGCGCGCACGTAGAACGTCAAAGGTGTCTGATCCAGCGGCGGCAGCTTGAACAGCATGTGTCGGGATTCACGGTCACGGCCATCACGGTGGGCGACAAGCTCGCCCGACTGGCGAGCGCTCCATCGGCCGCTGGCGTCAGGCATATAAATGCGCATGTCGTATTGTGTCACCGAGCTGATTTGCAGCCACCAATGGGGCGGCGCGTCAGCCCTGCGTTGCAGCGAAACTTTGATCCACCAGGGATTGCGGCTCTGGCCGACACTGGCGCGGCCTGCAGCAGGTTGGAAGCGGCTTTGAATGGCTGGGTCTGCCATGTCGGCGATGGTCAGTTGTGCGCCGACGTCTTCCAGCAGTTCGATCTGCTCGTTGAGTGAGCTGCCGCTGCTTGACGCGGTCAGCTCAGTGGCGGCCTGTGTCACATCGATCGCAAAGGCGAGGCTCAGCAATAATAGGGTCGTAAAGACTAAGCGTTGCGCCATGTGCACTCCCTGTCCCGGCTATTCGCTGGTGATCTTGCTGGGCCGAGTATAGCTGCAAGTCGCTACGCAGAAGCTGACGTGTCGACGGTCGTCCTTAAGCGGTTAATCCTAGTGTTTGAGTCGGGTTTGGTTAAATTTTGTGCTATATTCTGCGGCCGCGATTTACCTTCCCTTTCGCCAGCACCGGTCACTTTCCATGTCTATGCAAGCCGCCAAGCCGTTATTCGATTATCCAAAGTACTGGGCCGAGTGTTTCGGCCCTGCGCCTTTCCTGCCGATGAGCCGGGAAGAGATGGATCAGCTTGGCTGGGACAGCTGCGACATCATCATTGTCACCGGTGATGCTTATGTCGATCATCCCTCGTTTGGTATGGCGATCATTGGCCGCTTGCTGGAGTCGCAAGGCTTTCGCGTGGGCATCATCGCCCAGCCAAACTGGCAGTCGAAAGACGACTTTATGAAGCTCGGCGAGCCGAACCTGTTCTTCGGCGTCGCAGCCGGCAACATGGACTCGATGATCAACCGCTATACCGCCGACAAGAAGATCCGCTCGGACGATGCCTACACCCCTGGCGGTATGGCCGGTAAGCGTCCGGACCGCGCCAGCCTGGTGTATAGCCAGCGCTGCAAAGAAGCCTATAAGAATGTGCCGATCGTGCTCGGTGGCATCGAAGCCTCCTTGCGCCGCATTGCCCATTACGATTACTGGCAGGACCGCGTGCGCAACTCGATCCTGATCGATGCCTGCGCCGACATCCTGCTGTATGGCAACGCCGAGCGCGCCATCGTCGAGGTGGCCCAGCGCCTGTCCTACGGGCAGAAAGTCGAAGACATCACCGACGTGCGCGGCACCGCGTTTATCCGCCGCGATACGCCGCAGGGCTGGTACGAGGTTGATTCCACGCGGATCGACCGTCCGGGCAAGATCGACAAGATCATCAACCCGTACGTCAACACCCAGGACACCCAGGCCTGTGCCATCGAGCAGGAAAAGGGCCCGCAGGAAGATCCCAACGAGCCGCAGGTTGTGCAAATCCTGGCTAGCCCACGGATGACCCGCGACAAGACGGTGATCCGCTTGCCGTCGATGGAGAAGGTGCGTAACGACCCGGTGCTGTATGCCCACGCCAACCGCGTGCTGCACCTGGAAACCAACCCAGGCAACGCCCGCGCGCTGGTGCAGAAGCATGGCGAAGTGGATGTGTGGTTCAACCCGCCACCCATCCCGATGACCACCGAAGAAATGGACTACGTGTTCGGCATGCCCTACGCGCGTGTTCCGCACCCGGCGTACGGCAAGGAAAAAATCCCGGCCTACGACATGATCCGTTTCTCGGTGAACATCATGCGCGGCTGCTTCGGCGGCTGCACCTTCTGCTCGATCACCGAGCACGAAGGGCGGATCATCCAGAACCGCTCGGAAGAGTCGATCATCCGCGAGATCGAAGAGATCCGCGACAAGGTGCCGGGGTTTACCGGGGTGATTTCCGACCTCGGCGGGCCGACCGCGAACATGTACCGCATCGCTTGCAAGAGCCCGGAAATTGAATCCGCGTGCCGCAAACCGTCCTGCGTGTTCCCCGGCATCTGCCCGAACCTGAACACCGATCATTCCAGCCTGATTCAGCTGTATCGCAGCGCCCGCGCCTTGCCAGGCGTGAAGAAAATTCTGATTGCCTCCGGCCTGCGTTATGACTTGGCCGTTGAGTCGCCGGAGTATGTGAAAGAGCTGGTCACCCACCACGTCGGTGGTTACCTGAAGATCGCCCCGGAACACACCGAGGAAGGTCCGCTGAATCAGATGATGAAGCCGGGCATTGGTAGCTATGACAAGTTCAAGCGCATGTTCGAGAAGTACTCGAAAGAGGCGGGTAAAGAGCAGTACCTGATCCCGTACTTCATCGCCGCGCACCCGGGCACCACTGACGAAGACATGATGAACCTGGCGCTGTGGCTTAAGGGCAACGGCTTTCGCGCCGATCAGGTGCAGGCGTTCTACCCGTCGCCAATGGCCACCGCCACGGCCATGTACCACTCGGGCAAGAACCCGCTGCGCAAGGTCAGCTACAAGAGCGACGGTGTGACCATTGTCAAGAGCGAAGAGCAGCGCCGCTTGCACAAGGCCTTCCTGCGTTATCACGACCCGAAAGGCTGGCCAATGCTGCGTGAAGCGCTGACCCGTATGGGCCGTGCTGACCTGATCGGGCCGGGCAAGAATCAGCTGATCCCGCTGCACCAGCCGGCTACCGACGGCTACCAGAGTGCCCGCCGCAAGAACTCCACGCCCGCAGGCAGTAAAAAGGTCGGCGGTGCCGCCAAGAGCAAGCCAATGCTGACTCAGCACACTGGCTTGCCACCGCGTGATACAGGGGCGGCGGGTGGCAATCCATGGGACAAGCGCGAACAGGCCAAAGCGGCGGCGCAGGCGCGCAACCAGCAGGCGGCCAAGGAGCGCTCCGATGCCGCCAAAGGTAAAGGTAAGAAGCCGGTGAAGAAACCGGCCGTGCCGCGCTGATTAGAGCGTGATCAATCGTAGGATGGGTTAGCTGCGTAGCGGCGTAACCCATCAAATCGGTTGCTGAGCCGGTGATGGGTATCGCTTCGCTCCACCCATCCTACGAAAATCCACATAAAAAACGCCAGCCTTGAGCTGGCGTTTTTTATGGTGCCGGTTGTGGGCGCGGGCTGGGCTGCGTAGCCGTAGGATGGGTCGGGCCGCGCAGGTTAGTCGCCTAGCGGCGTAACCCATTAAGACGATAGAGTGGTGGCTGATGGGCATCGCTGTGCTCAACCCATCTTACGGTCTATAAAACTGTCGCGGCGAAGACCACTTAACAATTGCCGTAACGTTTATGCGCTTCAATCGCCAGGCCGCTGCCGATGCTGCCGAAGGTATTGCCTTCGACGTGGCGTGCGTTTGGCAGCATCGCCGCGACGCTCTGGCGCAATGCCGGAATGCCGCTGGAGCCGCCGGTAAAGAACACCGTATTGACCTGTTCGACGCTCACGCCGGCATCGCCGAGCAGCTGAGTGACACTGGCGCGTACCCGCTCGAGCAGCGGCTCGATGGACGCTTCAAAAAGCTCGCGAGTCAGCTCGGCGACCAGGCCGGCTTCCAGGCGGCTGAGGTCGATGGGG
>JAWWDH010000184.1:0-6561 GCA_033720015.1 Pseudomonas sp. | reverse complement strand
CTTTGCGCATCTGCTTGCGCTTGCGTGAGCTGAGGGCGTCGAGAAAGTCCTGAAAATCCCGATAGCCGCGGTTACGCCAGTGAAACTGACAACCCAGGCGCTGCAACCAGCCCTCGCGCCCTTCTAGCAGGGCATTTTCGGCCTCAGTGGTGAAGTTGATATGCAGGCTCGACAGGCCCTGCTGCGCCAGGCTACCGGTCAACTCATCGAGCAACTGCCCAGCCGCCTGCGGCGCACCGAGTAACCGTTGACCAGTTACCGGAGAAAAGGGAATCGCGCCGAGCAGCTTGGGGTAATAGTCGATTCCAGCGCGGTGGCAGGCATCCGCCCAGCCGTGGTCAAACACGTACTCGCCGTAGGAATGGCTTTTCAGGTAACCCGGCATGGCCGCCAGCAGTTGGCCCTGCTCGCCGAATAGAGCCGCATGCGCCGGCTGCCAGCCGCTGCGCCCACCGACGCTGCCGCTGTCCTCCAGCGTCGAAAGAAAAGCATGGCGCAAAAACGGCTGCGCCTCAGTCAGCAGGTCATCCCACTGGCGGACGGCCACTTCATGGATGGAATTCAGTCGGGTCGGCAACATCGGCAGCTCAGTGAGTCGGACAAGGCTGCACTATAGCCGCAAGGCCTTAGGCCTGGCAGCGCTGGGTAAACGGCAACCGGCCTGCTAGATCACCATCACGGGTAACCGCACTCCAGCCCGCTGCGCCACGGAAAAACAAAAAAGCCCCGCACAAGGCGGGGCTCAAAGAGAGGAGCAGCAGTGAAGCGTGGGTTGCTTAGAACACGTACTGCAGGCGACCGACGATAGCCTTGCCGTCGTCTTCAACTTTGTAGCTTTTGCCAGCCTTCACAACGCTGTTGTTGGTGTTGATGTTATCGACTTGGTAATCAACGTAGTTCAGGCTCATGCGCACGGCAGGCGTAGCGAAGTAGTTGACACCTACCACCACCGCATCAGCGGTGAAGTCACTACTGGCATTCTGCGCAACCACGCCCACGATGCCACTCATCAGCAGGCCTGGAACAGCAGCCGGGTCAGCATCAATGGTGCTGCTTTCATAGCGTGCGAACACCTCAAAAGTACCCTTCATATCAGTCGGCTTATCCCACTTGCCCGCACCGGCTTTATAGCCACGCGCGCCGCCGATCATGTAGGAGACCTGACCGTAGTAACCGCTAGCGTCTACGTCAGCATCAGCACCACCGGCGGTTTCACCGGAAACCTGACGCTGGAAGTACTCAGCCGCCGCACGGAACGAACCGAACTGAGCGCCTGCTTCCAATACCCATTCAACATCTTTGTCGGTCTTGGCGGTGCTGCCGAAAGCAATACGCGCGTCGTCGTCACTGCGGATGCCCATACGCGTACGCACGCTGGAACCGTTATCGTCCGGGTTGTTGCTGTGGTAGTTGGCACCCAGGTGAATAACGTCAGTACCGTTCAGGTAAGGCGCCCAGTTGGCGCGCAGGGTGTAGCCGAACAGCTCATCGTTGCCGTCTGTTTCTTTTTTGTCGTAGTTGGCGACTTGGGCCATCAGGCCGTAGTTATCACCGGTGTGCATGACGTTAACGCCGAAGGAAGCATCTTCGTCGCCATTGAGGAAGTCATACATAAACGGACGCTCAATGGCGGTGATCCACGACGAGCTGGTGGTGTTTTCCAGGCCATAGTCAACGCCGAAGCGACCGACCGTGACATCAGCAAAGTCCAGACCGGTGTACGTGATGTACGCACGGTCGACATCGGTGCCATCTTCGTAACCGTCATAGGAAAGACGAACGCCCCAGCCCCAGTCCTTATACGCCACGCCTTCCAGACCGATTTCACCGCGGCGAATAAACGTATTGAAGGTGTCATCGAACGGATCAGTCTGACGAGCCGCCATCAAACCATCAAAGTTAGTGGCATCCCATTGCAGCTTGCCGCCCAACTTAAAGCTGAATTCTTTGTCCGTGGTGGCGACTTCCAGGCCACCCTTGGTTTTGATCACGAGATCGGCGCCATCGGTGCTGACGGTACCGGCGAAAGCCTGGGCGGAAACGGCCAGGGCCAGAGCGCTGGTAGCGAAGCCGGCCATTACTCCACGAAAGCTGTGCGTACGGATCATCGAAGATTCCTCTAAATGGACTTTAAGTGTTGAAAACACCCGAGCGCTGAGGGCTCGTTCGTGCTGGAGGGAATCTTGGCGGCGGGATATTTCAGCGCGATTGCTGATATATAAATCTTTGATTACAACGGAACTTTTTACTTCGTTTGAACATAAGCGGTGCACAACCCGCGCACGCAGTGGTTTACCGCCGCGCACAGCAGAAGACTTTTGCCCGCGGCCAGCCGATCCGTCACACTACGCGCCCCGAGCAAATGCTCGTTTTTCAAAGCCTGCAGACTCCGTATGACCCGATCCCCGCTTCGCCGTCTCGTTTTTGGCGCCCTGCGCCGTGTGCTGTACCTCTGGGTACGCTCGGAAACCATCAACCAGTCCGCCTTTACCCTCAAGCTCGATCGCAGCAAGCCGGTGTTTTACGTGCTGCAGCAGCCGTCGCTGAGTGATCTGGCGGTGGTCGATACGGAATGTCGCAAGGCCGGCTTACCGCGCCCGGTGCTGCCGGTATCGGTAGTTAACCTGGAAGAACCTGCTGCGTTCTTTTACCTGACGCCAGAGCCGGACTGGCTTGGCCGCCAGGACAAACGCGGGATCTCGCCGACCCTGCAACGCCTGGTCAGCGCCCTGAGCCAGCATGCAGTGGACGATGCGCAAATCATTCCAGTCAGCGTGTTCTGGGGCCAATCACCAGATCGCGAAACCAGCCCGTGGAAGCTCTTGTTCGCCGACAGCTGGGCCGTCACCGGCCGCCTGCGCCGCCTAGTGAGCATCCTGATCCTGGGGCGCAAGACCCGCGTGCAGTTCTCCACGCCGATTCATCTACGCGAGCTGGTCGAGCAGGACAAAGGCCACGAACGCACCCTGCGCATGGTGCAGCGCATCCTGCGGGTGCACTTCCGCAACCAGAAGGCGGCCGTTATCGGCCCGGACGTGTCGCACCGGCGCAACCTGGTCAAAGGCCTGGTGCACGGCCCGCAGGTGCGCCAGGCGATCATCGACGAAGCCGAGCGTGAAGGCATCAGCCTGGAAAAGGCCGAAAGCCAGGCGCTGCGCTACGGCAACGAGATCGCCTCGGACTACACCTACACCGCCATTCGCTTCCTCGAACTGGTGCTGAGCTGGTTCTGGAACAAGATCTACGACGGCATCAAGGTCAACCACATCGAAGGCGTGCAGGAAGTCGCCCAGGGCCATGAGGTGATCTATGTGCCCTGCCACCGCAGCCATATCGACTACCTGCTGTTGTCCTACCTGCTGTTTCGTAACGGCCTGACGCCGCCGCACATTGCTGCTGGGATCAACCTCAACATGCCGCTGATTGGCGGCCTGCTGCGGCGTTGCGGGGCGTTCTTTATGCGCCGTACGTTCAAGGGCAACCCGCTGTACACCGCGGTATTCAATGAATACCTGCACACCCTGTTCAGCAAGGGCTTCCCAGTCGAGTACTTCGTCGAAGGTGGCCGCTCGCGCACCGGGCGCATGCTGCAGCCGAAAACCGGCATGCTGGCCATCACCATGCGCAGCTTCCTGCGCAGCAACCGCCTGCCGGTGGTGTTCGTGCCGGTGTATATCGGCTACGAGCGGGTGCTGGAAGGCCGTACTTATCTCGGCGAGCTGCGCGGTGCGAGCAAGAAGAAAGAGTCAATCTTCGACATCTTCAAAGTCATCGGCGCGCTCAAGCAGCGTTTTGGCCATGTCTGGGTCAATTTCGGTGAGCCGATCAAGCTGGCCGAATTCCTCGACAGCCAGCAACCGGACTGGCGCGAGCAGGATTACGGCACGCAGTTCCGCCCCACCTGGCTCAATGAGGCGACCAATAACCTCGGCGCACGCGTCGCCCAGCACCTCAACGAAGCCGCCGCCATCAACCCGGTCAACCTAGTGGCCCTGGCGCTGCTGTCCACCAGCAAGCTGGCGCTGGACGACCGAGCCCTGGCGCGGGTGCTCGACCTCTATCTAGCCCTGCTGCGCAGCGTGCCCTACTCACCGCACACGACATTGCCGGACGGCGATGGTCAGGCGTTGATCGAGTACGTGCAGAAGATGGACCTGCTCGCCGAACAGACCGACCCACTGGGCAAAATTCTCTATCTGGACGAGCACAACGCCGTTCTGATGACCTACTACCGCAACAACGTGCTGCACATTTTCGCCCTGCCGGCGTTGCTGGCGAGCTTCTTCCAGAGCAGCGCACGGATGAGCCGCGAGCAGATCCTGCGCTTTACCCGCGCCCTCTACCCTTACCTGCAATCCGAACTGTTTATCCGCTGGGAACTGGATGAACTGGACGCCGTGGTCGACCAATGGCTCGCCGCCTTTGTCGAGCAAGGGTTGCTGACCCTGGACGGCGACACCTATGTGCGCCCGGCGCCAAGCTCGCGTGAGTTCGTCCTGCTGACGCTGCTGGCCCGCGCCATCGTGCAGACCCTGCAGCGCTTCTACATGGCCACCGCCCTGCTGCTGAATGCCGGGCAGAACACCATCAGCGCCGAAGAGCTGGAAGACCTGTGCACCGTGATGGCCCAACGCCTGTCGATCCTGCATGGCCTGAATGCCCCGGAGTTCTTCGACAAGAGCCTGTTCCGCCACTTTATCCAGGGCCTGCTCGACCAAGGCGTGCTGCGTCAGGACGAAGCCGGCAAGATCAGCCATCACCCGCTGCTCAATGAGCTGGCCGAGGGCGCGGCCAAGCGCGTGCTGCCGGCCGAGATTCGCCTGTCGATTCGCCAGGTGGCCATGGACCGCAACGAGGATGTAACCGAGCCGGTGTGAATTCACTTTCGCAGGACGGGCAGGCGCCAGGCTTGTCCGCCACGTCCACCCTACGGCCTAGCGAAATGACATAGGGTGGGTGACGCTTTATCCATCCAGCCAATCGCCTCGGTGGATGAGCAAGACGTCATCCACCCAACGAGGTCACAGGCCTGTAGATAACCCCAAGATCGACCACAGCGTCCGCCCCCATGAACCCCGACAACGCTAAAACCAGCACGCCGTCGCGTGCGGAATTCCACCTGGCCAACCAGCCCCGCGCCAAAGCCGAGGCCCAACGCCTGCTGGCCGCCAAAGCCGAACTCGGCGGACGCTGGCTGAACTGGGTGGCGGCTGAGTTATACGCCCTCAAACCGCCGGCTTATGCGCAGATGGTGCGCCGCGAGCTGCAGCGCCTGAGCCGCTAACTGCGGCTCAGGTCAATCAAGCGGGATGACAATGCCTGCATCGCAGTACTGACTTCATCCAGTGCCTGCGCATCGCGAGCATTTTCTTCGCTGATGCTGTGGATACGCACGGCCAACTCGTTGATCTCTTGGGTGACGTGGCTTTGCTGTTGCGCTGCAACGGCGATCTGCTGGGCGCGCTGAGAAATATCATCAAAACTCTGCACCGTACTGGACAGTGCCGATGCGGCCCCTTCGGCCTCACCCACGGCATGCTCAGTACGCGCTTCACCGGCCTGCATGGCTTTCACGGCCTGACGTGAGGTCTGCTGCAGGGCGCTGATCATGGTGCTGATTTCGTTTGCCGAGTTCTGCGTTCTCCCAGCCAGGGTGCGCACCTCATCGGCGACCACCGCAAATCCACGGCCCTGTTCACCGGCCCGCGCCGCTTCAATCGCAGCATTCAAGGCCAGCAAATTAGTCTGCTCAGAAATCGCTTTGATCACATCCAGCACCACACCAACTTGCTGGCTGTCCTTCTCTAAGCGGCCAATAGCCAAGGCAGCCTCGGCCATCTCGGCGGACAGCGTCTGAATAGCGGCACTGTTGGAGGCCACCTTCTGCTGACCGTCCTGCACCACCGACAAGGAATTCTGCGCGGTAGTGGCGCAGTCGTTGGTGTTATGCGCCACTTCCTGAGCACTGGAAGACATCTCGGTAATCGCCGCCGCCAACTGGGTGTTCTCCTGGCGTTGTTGCTCGGCGCGCCCAGCTAAGGTGCTGCTCAGGCTGCCCAGCTGAGCCGCTTCTGCCTGCAGGTGGTCAGCCTCGTCAGCAATGCGCTGAAGCATCGTGCGCAATTGCCCGGCATAGCGATTGACCGCATGGCGCAACGCACCGATCTCATCTTCACGCTCCACGCTCAACTGCACATCGCGGCTGGCCGAGCCACGCCCTAGGGAATCGATCTGCGCGGTGGTTTCTTCCAGCTGAGTAATCAGTTTGCGCCCAGCCAACCAGGCCAACGCCAGCAAAATGGCCAACAGCGGAATCAGAAACAGCAAAATGTCCCAGGTTAGCGCCCAGGCCAGGCCGGTAACGCGCTCAAAGGGCGTCACCAGACCGATCACCCAACCGGTGTCAGGCATTACAAACAGGCTGACGCGACTGGCCTGCTTGAGCTGCTCGTCGTGTTCCAGGTCCAGGTTGCTAATGGTTCCCGCACTGCTGCCCGCGAGCGCCGCCTGAATAGGTTTCAGCCAGCTTTGCTGCTGCGCCAAGTCGGCAAATTTGAGCAT
>JAWWDH010000183.1:0-6628 GCA_033720015.1 Pseudomonas sp. | reverse complement strand
GCGCAAGGATGTGGTAGTCATGCGCTGCGCCGAGGGCTCCAGCGTAGCGGGTGTATTCACCCTTAATGCGTTCTGCGCCGCTCCGGTGATTCTGGCCAAGAAGCGCGTGCTGGGCAGCGTGCGGTATTTGCTGACCAACACCGGCAATGCCAACGCCGGTACCGGTGAGCCGGGCCTGCTGAATGCCCAGCGTACGTGCTCAGCCCTGGCCAAACTGGCTGGCGTGGATGAGAGCGCGGTACTGCCGTTCTCCACTGGGGTTATCGGTGAGCCGTTGCCGGTTGAGAAAATCGAGGGCGCGCTGCAGGCCGCTCTGGATAACCTGTCCGAAGCCAATTGGGCGGATGCAGCGACCGGCATCATGACCACCGATACCTTGCCCAAAGGCACAAGCCGTCAGTTTGTGCATGACGGTGTGACGGTCACCGTCACCGGTATCAGCAAGGGTGCAGGAATGATCAAGCCGAACATGGCGACCATGCTCGGCTACATCGCCACCGATGCCAAGGTCGCCCAGGGCGTGCTGCAGGATCTGCTGCGCGATGCGGCGAACAAGTCGTTCAACCGCATCACCATCGACGGCGACACCTCGACCAACGATTGCTGCATGCTGATTGCTACAGGTAAGGCCGCCTTGCCAGAAATCACCCAGGCCAGCGGTGATCTGTTCGCCAAGCTCAAGGAGGCCGTGTTCGGCGTATGCATGGAAGTGGCGCAGGCCATCGTGCGTGATGGCGAAGGCGCAACCAAGTTCGTCACCGTGCAGGTCAATGGCGGTGCTACTCACCAAGAGTGCTTGGACGTCGGGTATGCCGTGGCGCATTCACCGCTGATCAAGACTGCGCTGTTCGCCTCTGACCCGAACTGGGGGCGCATTCTCGCCGCTGTCGGCCGTGCCGGTGTGGCGCAACTGGATGTCAGCCTGATCGACGTGTTCCTCGGTGATGTGTGCATTGCCAGCCGCGGCTGTCGTGCGGCCAGCTACACCGAGGCACAGGGTTCTGCGGTGATGGCCGAGGAAGAAATCACCATCCGCATCGAGTTGGGCCGCGGTGGCTGCAGTGAAACCATCTGGACCACCGACCTGTCCCACGAGTACGTGAAGATCAACGCCGAATACCGCACCTGATCATTCACTTGCTGGCTGTCTGACTCTCCGCATTCCCGTTGCTTATGCCCGCATAAGCAACGGGAATTTGCTATTGAGGGGGGCGCCTTTTAAGGTCGTTCGATCTTCCCGCCCGGAGTGCAGCCATGTCCCTTACTTTAGTGATCGGCGACAAAACCTATTCGTCCTGGTCGCTGCGTGCGGCGCTGGCCCTAGAGTTGACCGGGGCAGCCTACAGCGAGCAGCTGATTGCGTTGTATCAAGCGGATACCCGTGCACAGATTTTGCGGTATTCGCCCACTGGCAAAGTCCCGCTGCTGATCAGCGACGACGGTGCGATTTGGGATTCGCTGGCGATTGCCGAGTACCTGGCCGAACGGTTTCCAGCGGCGCAACTCTGGCCGCAGGCACGCGCTGCCCGAGCGTTGGCCCGCAGTGCCTGCGCCGAAATGCACAGCGGTTTTCTCGCCCTGCGCACGCATATGCCGATGGACCTCAAGCGTAACCAGGCATTGGCAGCAATACCGGCCGATGCCCTGGCCGATATTCACCGCGTCTGCGAGCTGTGGGCCGAGTCTCGGCAGCGATTTGCTCAGGACGGTGCCTTCCTGTTTGGCCTGCCCAGTATTGCGGATGCTTTTTTTGCGCCCGTGGCGGCGCGCCTGCGCAGTTATCAGGTGGCGTTGCCGGCTGAGGCGGGCGCTTATGTCGAGACTATTTACCAGTGGCCAGCGTTCCAGCGCTGGTTCCAGGCTGCTCAAGAGGAACAATTGGCGTGAAACGTATTCATGTAGCCGCCGCCGTCATTCGCGGTGCCGACGGGCAGATCCTGCTCGCCAAACGCCCTGAAGATAAACACCAGGGCGGCCTCTGGGAGTTTCCTGGAGGCAAGGTTGAAGCCGGTGAAGCGGTTCCGGCCGCCCTGGCCCGCGAGCTGGAAGAGGAGCTGGGCATTCGCCCCAGCACTGCACGCCCATTGATTCAGGTGCGGCATGATTACTCAGACAAGCAGGTGTTGCTGGATGTTTGGGAAGTCTCGGCTTTCACCGGCGAGCCGCATGGTGCCGAAGGTCAGGCGCTGGCCTGGGTCAGCCCCCGGCAGTTGGGCGACTATGAATTCCCGGCGGCTAACCGCCCGATTGTCGCCGCTGCACGTTTACCCGAGCGTTACCTGATCACCCCAGAGGGCTTGAGTGGGCCAGAGCTGTTGCGGGGTATCCAGGCGGCGCTGAAAAGCGGTATCCGTTTGCTGCAGTTGCGCGCCCCGGCGATGTTCGACGCGCAGTACCGCGACATTGCCGTGGATGCCCTCGGCCTGTGTGCCGGCAAGGCGCAACTGATGCTTAAAGGCCCGCTGGAGTGGTTGGGCGACTTTCCCGCGGCCGGCTGGCACCTGACGGCGCAGCAATTGCGTGAGTTGAGCGCAGGAGGGCGACCGTTCCCGCGCGAGCGTTGGCTGGCTGCATCCTGTCACTCGGCCGACGAACTCGCCCTGGCAGCGCAGATGGGCGTGGATTTCATCACCCTGTCGCCAGTGCAGGCGACGCACACCCATCCCGATGCACAGCCGCTGGGCTGGGCGCAGGTTGCCGAATTATTGCAAGGCTTTAATCAGCCAGCTTACCTATTAGGAGGGGTGACCCCTAGCGACGCTGAGCGGGCTTGGCAGGCCGGAGCCCAGGGGGTGGCGGGTATTCGTGCGTTCTGGCCGGAATGAGCCGTGGAATAGCGGCCGTCAGCTAAACAGCGCTATAGTCGCGCCCTCAAATGGTGCGCGACAGGTGAGCGGTTAATGGGGCACAGCATCAAAGGGTGGTTGAAAGGCTTCTGGCCGGCTCCGATGGCCGTCAGCCTGAGCGAGCGGGTGCTGAGTTGTGTGGGGGCGGTGCTGGGGTTGCTGTTCAGTGGTTGGCTATGCCGCGAGGCGTTGGGCAGTGCCAGCCCCTGGCTGATTGCCCCTATGGGCGCATCGGCGGTGTTGCTGTTTGCCGTGCCGGCCAGCCCCCTGGCGCAGCCCTGGTCGATTGTTGGCGGTAACCTGATCTCCGCCCTGGTCGGCGTCAGTTGTGCCGCCTGGCTTGGCCATAGCGCACCTGTGGCCGCGCTGGCCGGTGGCCTGGCGATTGCCGCGATGTTTGCCCTGCGCTGCCTGCACCCGCCTGGTGGCGCGGTGGCCTTGACCGCCGTGCTGGCAGGTCCTGAAGTGGCCCAGTTGGGCTATCACTTCGCGCTTTATCCTGTTGGGCTGAACTCCCTGGGGCTGCTGCTGATTGCGCTGCTGTTCAATAACGCCTTGCGCCGGCAATACCCGCATCAACCTCTTGAGCATGGCAATGTGCACAAGACCCGTGACCCAATCCCGCGTGAGCGCTTGGGCTTTACCCCGGACGATCTGGACGCGGTGCTCGAAGCCCGTGGCGAGCTGCTGGATATTTCCCGTGAGGACCTCGAGGAAATTCTCCTGCAGACTGAGGCGCGTGCCTATCAGCGGCGTTTTGGCGAGGTGCGCTGTGTCGATATCATGTCCCGCGATGTGCAAACACTTGCTCCGACTGCAGGGCTTGGCGAAGCCCGCGCCAGCCTGTATGAGCACCGTCTAACCGCAATGCCGGTGGTAAGCGCCGAGGGCGAGTTGCTCGGCATGCTCGGGCTGCATGAAGTGTTGCAGGCGCCCACGGGGGCCGAGGATGTTGGCGCGTGCATGCGTCGCCAGGTGCCCACCTGTCGCGCGGATTGGCCGGTTACCTACCTGCTGCAGATGTTCACCGATGGCGATGTGCATCAGGTTCCGGTGATCGACGAAGAGCGGCGAGTGGTGGGGATTGTCAGCCAGACCGACCTGCTGGCTGCAATGTTCCGCATGTCTCTGCAAGGCGCTGATGCCTGTGTGCCGGTTGGCTGATCGCGACGCCCGTGCAAACGTTTGCTGTAGGCTCCTATGCACTGTTTACTGGTTGAGAATGCCCCTTGTCCGTAGAACTCCGCTCCCCGTCGAATATGCGTCCCAGCACCCTGCACTTGCCCAGAGGGCCGTGGGCCACGGTGCTCGACTGCCTGTGCGGGCACTTTCCGGCTATTAGCCGTGAGGTCTGGATAGAGCGCTTCACGCGGGGGCGCGTGCTGGATGCTCAAGGGCAGCCACTCGCTATCGAGGCCATTTACCGCGAAGGGCTCAAGGTGCATTACTTTCGCGAGGTGTCGGCAGAGACACCGATTCCTTTCGAAGAAAGCGTGCTGTATGTCGATGAGCATGTGCTGGTCGCCGATAAGCCGCATTTTCTGCCGGTGATGCCGGCGGGGGAGTATGTCGAGCAGACTTTGCAGGCACGGCTGGCCAAGCGTTTGCGGAATGCCGATTTGGTGCCTTTGCACCGGATTGATCGGCATACCGCGGGCCTGGTGCTGTTTTCCACCAACCGCGAGAGTCGTGGCCAGTACCAGGCACTGTTTCGCCTGCGGCAGATGGAGAAGTGCTACGAGGCATTGGCCCCAGCCCTGCCGCAGCTGAACTTCCCACTGGTGCGTGCGACGCGCCTGGACGCGGCTGAGCCGTTCTTTCGCATGCAGGAAGTGGCTGGGGTTGCCAACACCGAAACCCGCATCGAAGTGGCCCAGCGTCTGGGCGAGCATTGGTTGTATCGGCTCTACCCGGTGACGGGCAAGAAGCATCAGTTACGTGTGCACCTGGCGGCACTGGGCGCGCCTATCCTCAATGACCCGTTCTACCCCGAGGTCACCGATGCACCGGGCACTCCCGATGACTACAGCAAGCCGCTGAAGCTGCTGGCCCGCGGCCTGGCGTTTGCTGACCCGTTGACCGGCGAGCGGCGCAGTTTCGAGAGCCGCCTCAGCCTGCTTTAGCTTTGCGGCTCTTTGGCGGCGGCCTGCCACAGCACCTCATCAATCTGCTGACGCTTGGCGATCACCCGGGCGGCGACAAATAGCAGGTCAGACAGGCGGTTGACGTAAGCCAGACCAACGCCACGAATCGGCTCTACGGCATTCAGGTGCTGACAGCGGCGCTCGGCGCTGCGCGCCAGGCTGCGGCAGACGTGGGCTTGGGCGATCAAGCGTGAACCGCCGGGCAGGATGAAATTCTCCAGCGGGCCGACTTCTTCGTTCCAGCGGTCGATGGCCGCTTCCAGGCGTTCGATCTCCGGTGCTTGCAGGGCCTGATAATCAGGCATCGCCAGTTCCCCGCCCAGATCAAACAATCGGTGCTGGCAGGGGGCGAGCACGTCGATGATCTCAGTCAGTCCTGGGCATTGGCCTTGTTGCTCGGCCAGGTCGGCGAGCAACAGCCCAATCTGGCTGTTCAGCGTATCCACCTCGCCCATGGCATCCACGCGCGGGTGGTCTTTGGTCACGCGGCGGCCGTCGGCCAGGCCGGTTTCGCCAGCGTCGCCGGTGCGGGTGTAAATTTTCGAGAGTCGGTAACCCATATTCAGAGGCCTGTATCAGGAGTGGGGATTGGCAGCGGCAGGCGCAAGGTGAAGCAGGTGCCCTGGTCCGGTTTGGACTGCACCTCCATCTGCCCTTTGTGATTGTTGGTGATGATGAAGTAGGAAACCGACAGGCCGAGCCCGGTGCCTTGGCCGACTTCCTTGGTGGTGAAGAACGGTTCGAAGATGCGCTTGCGCACCGACTCGGGCATGCCGACGCCGTTATCTTCAACCTGAATTTCCGCCCAGGGCCCGGCCAGGCGCACACGCAGAATGATCTGTCCGGGGGCGGCGCTGTCGCTGCGTTGGTGAATGGCCTGGGCGGCGTTTTTCAGCAGGTTGAGCAGCACTTGTTCCAGCTCGTTGGCGGTGGCCGGTACGGCGGGCAGGTCGCTGGCAAACTCGCGTTGAATGTTCAGGCTCTTGAAATCAAAGCTGTCGGTCAGGTCGAAGTCGTTGCTGGCGATTTCTATTGCCTGGTCGATCAGGGCTGGCAAGTGGCACGGGGCGAGCTGGCGATCACTGCGCCGGCTGAAATTGAGCATATGGCTGACGATCTTCGCCGCGCGGCTGCCGGCCTGCTGGATGCCGTCAAGCAGGCGCGGAATCTCCCGGGCATGCAGGTAGCGGTCGATGGCTTGCAAGCTGATGCCTGTCTGCTCGGCTTGTTCGCGGTTTTTTTCCAGCTCGGGTGACAGGCGCCGGCGGATGTTCTGCACGTTATGCAAAATGGCCCCGAGCGGGTTGTTGATCTCATGCGCCATGCCGGCGGCCAGACCGCCGACCGAGAGCATTTTCTCCGACTGCACCATCATTTCTTCGAGGTTGAGGCGCTGGGTAATGTCGTCGATGCGGATCACCACGCCACGGCCGCTGCCGCCGGTCAGCGGGTAGAAGGTCAGGGCGTAGTGCAGCGGTAGTTCGTTGCTGCCCCAGGTCACGCGCTCGATCTTTTCCACTTGGTGCTGTTCGACGGTGCGTTTTAGTTGCGGCAGGAAGGGCTTGAGCGGCGGGAAGGCGAGGAAGATCGGTTGGTTCAAGGCCTCGTCCAGACGGGTGCCGGAGAGGCTGCTGGCTT
>JAWWDH010000182.1:0-6633 GCA_033720015.1 Pseudomonas sp. | reverse complement strand
TGAGTTCCAGCGACGACCTCAACGAGGCCCTGCAGCAAAGCTGGGACCTGCTGATCTGCGCACCGAGCAGCGAACAGCTTGCTCCCGGCGAAGCGATTGGTGCGATCCGCCGCCAGGCCAAGGATATTCCGGTCATTCAGCTGCTCGCCGACAACGACTCCGACAGCATCACCGAAGCCCTGATGCTCGGTGCTCAAGACGCCCTGCCGCAAGGTGAGGACGAACGCCTCGTCTTGGTGGCCAAACGCGAACTGGCCAACCTGGAAGAACGCCGCGCCCGCCGCGCCTCGGAAGTGGCCCTGCGCGAAGCGGAAAAACGCTGTCAGCTGCTACTCGAAAGCTCTGTCGATGCCATCACCTACGTACACGAAGGCATGCACATCTACGCCAACCGCGCCTACCTCGAGCTGTTCGCCTATGTAGATGCTGACGAACTGGAAGGCATGCCGATGATCGACTTGATCAGCAGCAGCGACCAGGCCAGCTTCAAGGACTTCTTGAAGAGCTATCACCGCGCGGAAGGGCATGCCGAGTTGAAGTGCCACGGAATGAAGGCCGACGGCCAGAGTTTCCCGGCAAAAATGAGCTTCTCCCCTGCCACTTACGACGGCGAACCCTGCATTCAGGTGGTGATTCGCGCCGAAACCAGCAATGCCGAACTGGAAGAGAAACTGCGCGAGATCAGCAGCCAGGACCTGGTCACCGGCCTGTTCAACCGCACGCACTTCCTTGAGCTGATGGATAAAGCCGCTGAGCGCGCGGTGAATGTGGGCCAGCCTTCAACCCTGGGGTACATCCGCGTCGATCACTACGCCAGCCTGCTCGCCGATATCGGCCTGGCGGGCATCGACATCCTGCTCACCGACCTGGCCAACCTGCTGCGCGCGCACTTCAACGCCGACGCACAACTGGCACGCTTTGGTGATGACGTGTTTGCCGTGCTGCACCCCGGCGTCAACCCGGAAAGCACCCGCGAGCAGCTGACCAGCTTGCTGAAAAAGGTCGAAGGCCATCTGTTCGACGTCAGCGGCCGCACCGTGCAAAGCACCCTGTCGATTGGTGTCGCTGGACTCAACGAGACAACCCCCAAGGCCCAGGAAGTGGTCAACCGCGCTCACCGCTGCGCCGACGAGCTGAGCGATGGCAACGCCATAAAACTGTTCAACCCGGCCGACGAACTGGCTGCAGCCGCCAGCCGCGGCAACATCGCCGCGATGGTGCAACAGGCGCTGGAGAAAAACAGCTTCCATCTACTGTTCCAGCCGATCATCAGCCTGCGCGGCGACAGTTTCGAACACTATGAAGCGCTGCTGCGCCTGGTTGGGCCGCAGGGCGAGGAAATCCCGCCGAAAGAGCTGTTCTGCGCCGCAAAAGACGCCGGCTTTGCCGAGAAGATTGACCGCTGGGTGATTCTCAACTCGATCAAGCTGCTCGCCGACCATCGCAGCAAGGGCCACAACACGCGCCTGTTCGTGCACCTGTCGAGCGCCAGCGTGCAGGATCAAACCCTACTGCCATGGCTTAGCGTCGCCCTGAAAGCCGCCCGCCTGCCGTCGGACTCACTGGTGTTCCAGTTCAGCGAGCCGGACGCGATCGCCTACCTCAAGCAGGCCAAAGCGATGACTCAAGGCCTCAATGAACTGCACTGCAAAACCGCACTGACCCAATTCGGCTGCTCGCTCAACCCCTTCAACACCCTCAAGCACCTGCAAATCGACTTCGTCAAAGTCGACAGTTCCTTCTCCCAGGACCTGAGCAGCCCGGAGCATCAGGACGCGCTGAAAACCCTACTGGCCAGCCTGCACGCCCAGGCCAAGCTAACCATCGTGCCCTTCGTCGAAACAGCCAGCGTTCTGGCCACGCTTTGGCAGGCCGGGGTTAACTACATCCAGGGGCATTACTTGCAGGGCCCGAGCCAGTCGATGGACTACGACTTCTCCGCCGAAGACGAGTAGCCTCGCGCAGAGAGCAAAAAGCCGCCCGAGGGCGGCTTTTTTCCTGTGACTTACTCCAGCCCGTCGCGATCGCGAAAGCCCAGCAGATACAGGATGCCATCCAGGCCCAGGGTTGAAATCGCCTGCTTGGCCGACTGTTTGACCAGCGGCTTGGCGCGGAACGCCACCCCGAGCCCGGCAATCGCCAGCATTGGCAAATCATTGGCCCCATCGCCCACGGCAATCGTCTGCTCCAGGCGTAAACCTTCCTTAGCCGCCAGCTCACGCAGCAGATCGGCTTTGCGCTGAGCATCGACGATCGGCTCGACCGCGATGCCGGTGACCAAGCCATCAACAATCTGCAACTCATTGGCAAAGACGTAATCGATACCGAGCTTGGCCTGCAGTTGCTTGGCAAAGTAAGTGAAACCACCAGACAGGATCGCGGTTTTGTAGCCCAGACGACGCAACTCACTGAACAAGGTTTCTGCACCTTCGGTCAGCCGCAGCGAAGCGCCGATATCGGCCAATACCGTTTCCGGCAAACCTTTGAGCAGTGCCAGGCGCTCGCGGAAACTGGCGGCAAAGTCGAGCTCGCCGCGCATCGCCCGTTCGGTAATCTCGGACACCTGCTCACCGACGCCCGCCGCCTTGGCCAGCTCATCAATCACCTCGGCCTCGATCAGGGTCGAGTCCATGTCGAACACCGCCAACCGGCGATTACGGCGGAACAACGAATCTCGCTGGAAGGCGATATCAACGTTCAATTCCTGCGCCACGCTGAGGAACTCGGCGCGCAAGGCTGCCGGATCCGCCGGTTCGCCACGCACCGAGAACTCAATACAGCCCTTGCCTTGCTCAGCCGGCATATCCAGCGGCATGCGCCCGGAAAGGCGGTCGATATGGTCAATATTCAGCTCATACCGCGCGGTAATCGCACTGACGCGCTGCAATTGCTCGGCCGTGACCTTACGCGTCAGCAGGGTGACGATATGCCGGGCCTTGCCCTGACCGTTGACCCACTGCTGGTAATCCATTTCGGAGACCGGGGTAAAGCGCACTTGCTGGTCGAGTTTGTAAGCGGTGAACAGAATATCTTTGAGCACCGAGGAGGCACGTTCGGTATCAGGTATCTCGACCAGAATGCCAAACGACAGCGTGTCATGGATCACCGCCTGGCCAATATCGAGGATATTCACCCCGCCCTGGGCCAGTACGCCAGTGATGGCAGCGGTCAAACCGGGACGGTCTTCACCGGTGATATTGATCAGGACGATTTCGCGCAAGGCTCGGTCTCCAGTACAGCGGAAGGGGCAGCGGCCTGCAGAACAAACCACAAGCGGCGGAAAAGGCGGACATTCTACCCATTTCCTGCGATAAACAGCCACGCACGGCGCTTTGCCCACTGCTGAGGCACCGCTATACTGCGCGCCATCTTCAGTCGACATGAGCCGAGCTCTGTGAACCGGCCCGCCCCCGTAAAGCCCGACAATTTCTTCCTTTTGCTGTTCCAGGCCCTGCGTCAAAAGCGCATCCCCCTGGCGCTGCGCATTGTCTGCCATAGCCTGCTGCTGGTGACCCTCGCCCTGGTGATCTATGGCTGGGTGATCGGCATGCAGTTTAAATATGCCATGCAGCAGCAAGCCGAAGCCCTGGGCACCAGCCTGATTACCCAGACGGCCACCTCGGCCACCGAACTGCTGGTGTCCAACGACATCCTCAGCCTCAATGTGCTGCTGAACAACCTGGTGAAAAACCCGCTGGTCGCCCATGCAGCGATCTACAGCGTGGACAACCGCATCCTGGCCGAGGCCGGCTCACGCCCAAGCCAGAGCATGCTTGGCGAAACCCAAGGCCTGTATTCCACCCCGATCACCTTTCAGGAAGTGATCGCCGGGCAACTGCGCATCAGCCTGGACATGCAACAGTTCCAACAGCCGATGACCATCAGCCTGCAAAGCATGGGGATTCTCAGCCTGATTCTGCTGGCCCTGGCGCTGTCATTGAGCATGCGCCTGGGACGACATATCTCTACTCCGCTGCTGCAACTGCGCGTCTGGCTACGCGACCCGGATGACCCTGCCCCGGGCAGCGGTCGCCAGGATGAAATCGGCGACCTGGCGCGCCAACTCCAAGCCCGCCTGGTGCCGGAGAAACCGGCGCAGCCGCAAGAGCAGCCATTCTACGACGATCAACCGAGCGCAGAAGACGCTTACGACTACCTCGATGAATCGTACGATGATGAGCCCGACTTCGAGGTGCGCAACCTGCACGATGAGCGCTTCGATAAGCAGGATGAACCGCTTGAGTCCCTGCACACCGACGCCGAGCCTTACCTCGACAGCACTGCGGATGACCCGTTTTCCGACCTGCGTGATAACGCCGAACAGCCGCCCGCGCCTGCCCCAGCCGCCCAGCAGCCACTGCCCAGCGCCGTACTGGCGATCCAACTGGGCGCCCAGGACCAGCTGCGGCGCCTGCCGCGCGCGCGCCTGATGGAATTACTGCAACGCTACCGTGACTGCCTCGATCGGGCCGCCAGCCTGTATCAAGGCGAGCTGCATACGCTCAGCGATGGCAGCAGCCTGATGCTGTTCCACCAGCGTGAGTGCGGCGAGGACTACCTGACCCATGCCATCTGCTGCGGCGAACTGATGCGCGCCCTCGGGCATGCCCTGCAAATCGAAGTGGCGGACAGCGGCATCACCCTGCAACTGCAACTCGGCCTGACCCTGGGTGAGAACCTCAGCAACCTCAGCCAGGGCGACCTGCTGCTGAGCGAGACGGCGCAGAATGCGCTGGCGCTGTCACAGCACAGCCGCAACCTGCTGCTGGTCGAACGCAAAGTGGCCGACGACGCGCTGATTAGCCAGCGGGCGCGGATTCGCGCCATCGCCAGCCCTCAGGGTGCTTGTTGTGTGGAGCGCTTGCTGGAGCCTTACCCATCACTACTGGAGCACCAACTGGCGCACCTGCACGAAAGCCACTAGGCGTCTGACTGAACCGCTCAAACGCCTAGGCTGGGTGCACCGCTAGAAGCGGAAGACCTCGCCTTCCCCGCGCAGCGGCTCAACCACTGGAATACGCGGCGCAGCGGGCGGTGCAGGCTTTACTGGCGCCGGCTTGCGGACCGGCGCGGGGGCTTTAGGCGCTGGCGTACCCTGGGTTTCCACGGCCACGGCCAATTGCTCGACCAACTGTTGCACTACCAGGCTTTGCGCCCGTACCTGATCGACGATGCTGCCGTCATGGGCTTCTTCCAGGTGCACCAGGCGCCCGTCAAGCAGCTTGCCGTCAACACCCGCCAAGCGCCACTGCGCCTCCAGCACGGCCGGGCGCTGCGGCCCGGAGTCCAGACGGGTAATCGACAGGCCCAGACGCACCTGCGGCACAAAGCCGGCACTGGCAGGTGCCAGCACCAGGCGTTGACTATCCAGACGCGAAGCCAGTTGGCGCAGCAATTGCTGATCGATATCAGACGCCAGGCTACCGGCCCAGCGCGCATTTTCCGCGGCGGTCAGGCTGCCATCAGCCTGGCGCTGCAACAGTGCCTCACGCTGCAGGTAATCGGCAATCGACACCGGCCCAAGCAACACGGCAATGCCCTGCTCGGCTGAGGGTACGCGGATGTCACCACTGTCGAGCTGGTACAGCGGCGCTTGCTGATGGCGCACACAACCCGCCAGGCCAAGCACGCCAACCAGCAGTAAAATTCCGGGAAAACGCAGTGCAGTCATCTCACTCATCCAGCCGGTAAATCTGCCGGCGTGCATATCAAAATTAGGCCCATGCGGGTCGCTCAAACCGACCCGCGTTGCGGCTGCGTATCATCCTTGAAAGCCACTCGCGACTCCAGCGCAGTGCGCTGAGCCGCCAGATGTGGCTCTAACGCTTAGCCCTGGACTTCGACCAACCGGCTGTCAACGCGCTGGAAGCCACGCGGCAGCTTGTTGCCGCGCCGACCGCGCTCGCCCTTGTAGTGCTCCAGATCATCGGCCTTGAGCGACAGCGTGCGCTTACCCGCCTGTAGCACCAAGGTCGCACCGACCGGTAACACGGCCAGATCGGTGAGGTACTCCTCACGCGCAGCGACCCGCTCACCGGGAATGCCGATGATCTTGTTGCCCTTGCCATTACCCCGCTGCGGCAGATCCCGCACCGGGAACAGCAGCAGACGCCCCTCGGTGGTTACCGCTGCCAGCCAATCTTCTTCACGATTAGCCAGCGGCTTCGGCGGCACCACCAGAGCGCCAGCAGGCAGGCTGAGCAGCGCCTTGCCGGCTTTGTTCTTGGCCTGCAGGTCTTCACCTTTAACCACAAAGCCGTAGCCGGCATCGGAAGCAATTACATACAGCGCATTATCATCCGGCAGCAGCACGCACTCGAAGGTCGCGCCCGGCGGCGGGGTGAGCCGCCCGGTCAGTGGCTCACCCTGGCCACGGGCAGACGGCAGCGAATGCGCGGCCAGCGAATAGCTGCGCCCGGTGGAGTCGATAAACACCGCGTACTGATTCGAGCGGCCGGGGGCTGAGGTTTTGAAGCCATCACCGGCTTTATAGGACAGGCCGGTCGCGTCGATATCGTGGCCCTTGCCGCAACGCACCCAGCCTTTTTCCGAGATCACCACGGTAACCGGCTCAGTCGGCATCAGCTCGGTTTCGCTAAGTGCCTTGGCTTCAGCACGGGCGACAATCGGCGA
>JAWWDH010000181.1:0-6648 GCA_033720015.1 Pseudomonas sp. | reverse complement strand
TCAAGCAAGCTGCGCTCCTCAGCCAGCAGGCGGCTAGTGCGTTCAGTCTCGATCAGGGTACGGACACTGGGGGCGATGGCTGCGACCAACGCTTCAGGAGAGCTGGAAAGCTGCCAGCCAGTCTCGTCGCACCGCACAAGACCTTGCGCCTGCCAAAAGTCTGCCGCCGCATCAACAAGCATGGCATGACCCTCGGTTCGGTAGGCAAGAGTCTGAGCCAAATCAGGAGGAAAAGCGTTACCCTGGAAGCGCTCTGCAAGGCATCCAGACACTGCCGCCTCATCGAGACCACCAAGGGTGATCAACCTGCAGTCTGGCTGCCGACTTAGCTGACTCAGTGTTGCCGCAAGCGTTCCAGCGCGGTCTAGTTCATCATCGCGATAGCTACCCAGCACCAGTAATCGCGCCGGAGTGCGTTGTAGCCCCCAAGCCGCTAGCCAAGCTAGCGTACTGGGGTCTGCCCAGTGCAGATCCTCAAGCACGAGAATACCAGGGCGGCCACGGGTCAGCCGCTCCATCAGCGCGGAGAACTCCCGCAGCATTGAGTCGCGGCGAGTACGGTCCAACGCTTCCGCCTTCGAGCGACGCCCAGGTTGTTGCTTGACCCAAGAGGGAGCGACGAGTGGCAGAAGTCGCGCCAGCGTCCCCCCCTCAGGCCCGGCCATAAGTTGCGTCAACACATCCATCAGCAGCCCGTAAGGCTCGCGTGCGCCAGGGTGCGCAATGGCCTGTCCCCAGGCGACCCACAGCGGTGTGCGCTGGGGTAAACCAGCCTCAAATGCTTCCAGAAGGCGTGTCTTACCGGCCCCTGCCTCGCCCGAAATAAATGCCAGCGCCCGTCGACCGCGCTTGGCGGCGTCGGCCCTTTCGCTTAGAACTTCCAGCTCTTTATCCCGCCCGAGGCAGAGTACCGTCGATGCCGTTATAAGACCCTCAGACGCAGCGCCGATCAGCGCGATCGGACGCGTCAGCCGGTAGCCCCGGCGACCCACTGTCTCGATCAGCCCGGCGTCTTGGGCGCTGTCGTCCAGCATCCGGCGCAATTCGCGGATGCACTGTTTGGGGCCTGCCTCGTTGCCATGGCTATTGCCCCATATCATGCGCCGCAAATCAGCCGTGCTGACCACTTCGCCTTGTTGCTCCACCAATGCCACCAAAACAGACAGGGTCTTGGGACGCAGGCGCATCTGTACTTCGCCGCACAGCAAAATGCCTTCGCTTAGGTTTACCTTGATATCTTTCGAAATCATGCCGTAGGGGGCCTCGGAACTGACTACCCCAGGCCGTAGCGCACGAATGGCGGCAGCCGTTAGGTAAAGGGCATAAGCGGATTAGTAAAGCGCAAATTATACCCACATTGCACCTTAATTGAACTTTACATTTGTTTGTTTGCAATCATAAATGGGCTATCTTCGCTTTCGAAGCAATCCAAGTAGCAAGTGCATAACAAACAAGGGACAGGCACATGACAGCGATCAGACTCCATCACAGAACGGCCCGCCAGTTTCGGCCCAGCCTCTCGGTCTGTGCTGTGGCTTTTGCCCTCGCGGCCCCGGTTACAGCGCAGGCTCAAGATCAGGCGCAGCAGTTCTGCGTGGCCGACCCGGCAGCGGTAACGGCTCGTGCAGCCATCACGCTACCCGACACGCCGCTGCCTGAGACGCTGGCCGACGCCCTTGATGCGGCCGCGCTTGGGGCGCTGGACGGGGCCGCTGCGCCGGGGATTATTGCGGGCGTTGTCACACCCGAGGGCAGGTGGAGCGGTGCTTGGGGCGTTGCGGACCCCGAAACCGAGGCTGCGATGGAAGTCGGCATGCATACCCGGATCGGATCGATCACCAAGACCTTCACCGGTACCGCCCTGATGCAACTGGCCGAAGCTGGCAAGCTATCACTCGACGATACGATCGACCAGTATGTGTCCGGCATTCCCAATGGCGATATTATCACCCTGCGCCATCTGGCCAGCATGACCAGCGGCCTGCTGAGCTATACTCAGGCGGACCCGTTCCTCGATCAGTTCTTCGCAGATCCTAACTTGCCTTATACGCCGCAGGAGCTGCTCGATTTTGCCCTCCCCGGTTCACCGATCTTTGCGCCGGGGGAGGAATTCAATTATTCAAACACCAATACCGTACTGCTGGGCCTCGTGATTGAGCAGGTGACCGGGCAAGATATCGACACTGTCTTTGCTTCGATGATCCTGGAACCACTGGGCCTGACAGAAACCATCGGTCCTGACGGTGCCACCCTTATGCCGACGCCTTATCCGCAGGGATTTACCCTGCAAGGTGATGCTGCCACGCCGACAGCGCCTTCGAACGCGACGCATTGGAATCCGTCTTGGGGATGGACAGCGGGCGGAATGATCTCAACTCTCGACGACCTGCTGGTTTATGGGCGATCCCTCGGCACAGGCAAAGGCCTGTTAAGCGCCGAGACACAGCACCAGCGCCTGCGGTCCTTCCCCGAACCGGCAGGCTACGGCATCGCCATGGGATGCGTCGACGGCTGGGTCGGCCACACGGGCGAACTGCCGGGTTACAACACGACGGTGTT
Organism: Pseudomonas sp.; assembly: GCA_033720015.1. Classification (GTDB taxonomy): domain Bacteria; phylum Pseudomonadota; class Gammaproteobacteria; order Pseudomonadales; family Pseudomonadaceae; genus Aquipseudomonas. The sequence goes on along the minus strand of JAWWDH010000181.1, from coordinate 4,089 downwards.
TTACGACACGACGACAGACACGACGGTAGTCGTCCAGGCTAACAGCGACATCCCTTCGGGCGATTGCGGGGATGAGGACGTGCTACCGAATAACCCCGACGAACTTGCGTGCAGCTCGCCCGCTAGCCGCGTGTTTGAGGCGTTATCCGTCGCCCTCGGGCATCCGTTTTCTATGCCACCGACGGTTCCGGCAGAGTGAGCGCGTTAACATTGCAGCTCCATCCCAGCTGCTCCTCACCCCTTCGCTTGGGCGCACTGGCACTGCTTTGCGCCTGTTACGCGGGCCCGGCCTTTTCACAGGGCTTGCCGAACGTCGACCGTATCCTCTCCGAGCAAACTGTCATTCTACAACGCTATGAACCGCCGCCACAGGTGGGCAGTGTCGCCATTGGTGTGCAGGACGAACGCGACAAGATCGACTTAGATCGCGCCAAAAGCATCCGTTTTCGCTTGAACTCGGTGCACATTGATGGCGCGCGGACTCTACCCTTGCCGGCGTTGACGCCAATCTGGCAGGGCAAAATCGGCACCGAAATTACGCTAGCTGACCTTTACCGCATGGCAGATGCTGTTGACGCGGCCTATCTCGCTGCGGGCTATTTTTCCAAGACAGTGGTGCCGGTGCAGGATTTTTCTGACGGACAGATCCAGCTGCAGGTATTCGAAGGCTATGTCGACCGTATCGAGATCAACAGCAATATCCCCGGCATCGAGAACCGACTGTCCCCTTACCTGCAACGTATTCTCGACATGCACCCGATTCGGGTAAAGGCGGCCGAGCGCGAACTATTGTTAATGAGTGATCTTGCCGGACTGTCGATTGAAGGCACGTTTGTGCGCCCCGAAGGCGCGACGGGCGGCGGAGTGCTGCGGCTGGAGGTCGCACAGCATCGCAGCGCAGGAATGATCGGGCTCGATAATCTGGGATCCGACGCCGTTGGCCCACTACAAATGGCCAGTATGGTGACCCTAAACGATGTCCTGCGCAGGTTCGAGACCACTAACCTAACCGGCGTCATCACACCGCAACACCCTGACCGGATGACACTGCTTCAAATGATGCAAAGCTACCCGATCAGCTCGAACGGGCTTAGCGCGGGCTATAGCGTTGTTTATCTGCGCCAACACCCCGACGGAGGAGCTGGTGCGCCAGACATCGATGTGACATCAGCCATAGGCACGGCGTTTATGTCCTATCCGTTTCTGCGGACGCTGGACAGGTCGCTCTGGGGGCAGGCTGAGCTGACGGTGCGTAACGATGACGTGGACGTTTTTGGCTCGGCCGCTGCCCGCAGCCGGATCCGCTGGGCGACGAACTCACTGCAATATAGCCAGAGCTTTGAGACCTCCGAGATCAATCTCGAAGGAGCGTTGAATCTCGGCACGAACTCGGATATTGATCTGGGCGCGGTGTCGGATGACTTCCACTTTGTTACCGCCGAACTGGACTACACACAGGCGCTCAGCGAGGCGACGACAATGACATTGTTGGCTCGCGGCCAGTACTCTGGCAGGCCCCTGCCGGGGGCTGTTCAGTTCGGCATTGGAGGCGAGACTTATGGCAGAGCCTTCGATAGCGGCACCATCTCTGGCGACAAAGGTGCAGCGACCTCGGCCCGAGTAAGCCACGAGGTCGATATCGGGCTGGCACTCCTGCCCACGCTTTCAACCTCGGCCTTCGTGGATTACGGCGCAGCCTGGTCCGACGACGTCGCCGGACACATGTATCTTGGCTCCTATGGAGTGGGCCTTGGTGGAACGTTAGAGGAACGGCTGAATTTCCAAGTTATCGGTGCGCTTCCTTGGACCCGTTCTGACATAGTGGACGATAAGGGGGGCAAGCTAATTTTCCAACTGGCAATGCCTTTCTGATCCGCTAGGAGGTATCGCCTCACCTGTCGCGCCACCCATCCCACAGGAGATCCTGACATGACCACACCGAAAGCCGTACGCTCCCTTATGACCTCGGCCTTGAGCGTTCATAGCGCTGCCGCCGCATTGCTTGCGTTCAATTCTCCGCTCCATGCGTAGACGCTGCCAGCCATCACCTTGCCGGACCCGGCGATCTCTCCTGCGCGGGTGAACCTATTGCCAGTTCCGCAGGCACGGATCGATGAGGCGGTCGCTTCGCTGGATGAGTTGGCACAGGATATGTTGGAGCGAACCGGGGTACCGGGCCTCGCCGTTGCCGTGGTACATGGGGAAGAGACACTGCTGATGCGCGGCTGGGGGCTACGGGCGGAGGGCGCGGAGGAACAGGTTGATGCGGATACGGTCTTTCTGCTCGCTTCGTTATCCAAATCTGTCGGAGCCACGGTGGTGGCCACGCAGGTTTCGCAAGGGACCGTCAGTTGGGATGATCCGGTGCGCAACCACTTACCGTGGTTCGACCTGGGCGATCCCTGGGTCAGCAATCATGTCACCATCGGGGATCTCTATGCGCACCGCTCGGGCCTGCCGGACCACGCCGGTGATGATCTCGAGGATATAGGCTATGACCGTCGCGCTGTACTGGAGCGGCTGGCGCAGCTGCCCATGGGGCAGTTCAGAGCCGATTACGCCTATACGAATTTCGGCCTGACGGCTGCCGCAGAGGCGGTAGCCACCGCAACCGGCAAGGACTGGTCAACGCTCTCGGAAGAGGCGCTCTATGGTCCGCTCGGCATGGAGGCAACCAGCTCGCGCCACTCAGATTACATGGCGCGCGACAATCGCGCCGCTAGCCATGTACCGGATGCCAACGGCTTCCGAGTGGCAGACCTGCGCCAGCCCGATGCGCAAAGTCCGGCGGGTGGGGTAAGCTCCAGCGTGCGAGACATGGCGAAATGGATGAAGCTGGTGCTCTCCAACGGACGCTTTGCAGGGCAGCAACTGATTGCGCCCGAAGCGCTCGTGCCCGCGCTTTCACCGCATGCCATCAGCAGCCGCCCCGGTGACGCGGCCGATCGGGCTGGTACCTATGGTTACGGATTTGGTGTCGGGGTGCGTCCCACTGGGCGTGTCGTGGTGAGCCATTCGGGCGCCTTCGCTTTTGGTGCGGCGACCTCCTATTCGATGCTGCCGGACCTTGGGCTTGGGATCATCGTGCTGACCAATGCCACCCCCACGGGTCTCCCCGAGGCGCTGACGGCCAGCTTTCTTGATCTGGCAGAGTTTGGTGTGGAACAGCGCGACTGGCTGGCGGCCTACGGGCCACGCATAGCACCGCTCTCTGCCCCGGCCGGAGATCTGGTGGGTGTGACACCTCCGACTGAGCCCACCGAGGCCCGATCTGCCGACGCTTATGCAGGGGACTATGGCAATGCCTATTTCGGGGCGGCTGAGGTGCGTGAGACCGCTGACGGTTTGGTACTCGAAGTTGGCCCCGCGCCACAGCACCTGCGGTTGACCCACTGGGACGGCGATCGCTTTGTCGCCTTCCCGGTGACAGAGAACCAACCAGAGGGCTCGGTTTCGCAGGTCGAATTTACCATGGGCGCGGATGGGAAAGCAGAAGCGATGACCGTTGAGCATCTTAACGAGGCGGGCCTTGGAGAATTTCAGCGGCCATTTAGCTGAAAAGCTCTGTCCCCCCTAGCACTTAAACTAGCACTTAAACCTGCACCGAACTTGCTCAGTCAAATCGAGTCTGTAATCCAGTAAGGAAACTCACAAGGAAGTCTAATGGCTGAACAAACCACTGCAAACGTCTCCGCCGAGGCGGCTTACGATGCGCGCCCCTCGTCTCATTGGACCGCCTGGGGTCAATGGCTGGCGCTATTCACCATGACCGTAGATCACCTTACTCGCTATGTGCTACCGGGTGACTGGGACTTAAGCTGGGCAGGCTCGTCCATTGGCCGTATCGCCTTTCCTCTGTTTGCGGCAATGGTTGCCTGGCACGGGCTGTTCAATACCCGTAACCCACTACGCTACTCACGCCGCATACTGGTCATTGGTTTAGTGGCTCAGTTGCCTTATATGCTAATGCCACGTGCGTCTGACGATTTTATTCTTAATGTCTGCTTCACGCTTGCCTGTGGCTTAGCGCTGGGCGCACTGGTTCGCCAAGGTTGGCAGCATTATCAACAGCAGACGCTAGGATTAGCT
>JAWWDH010000180.1:0-6659 GCA_033720015.1 Pseudomonas sp. | reverse complement strand
GACCCGCTTGACGATAATCGGCTGGTTATTCTCCATGCTGCGCTTTAGCTCCCACGCATGGCTTGCTCAAGCTCGGTAAAGCTCGGACGGTGCGCGGGGAAGAGCACTTTGCGCGAGAACTCCACCGCCAGCGATGGCGGCATGCCTGAGGCTGAGGCCACCAGACCGGCCTTGATCGCCTCATAGACGTTCAGCTCTTCCTTAGCATCGTGCTCCAGTGAGCCGGCCAGCGGACCGAAGAAGCCATAAGACGCCAAAATCCCGAGGAAGGTACCCACCAACGCGGTGCCGACTTTCTCACCGATCTGCGCATTATCTGCCTCAGCAAGGATCGACATGGTAATCACGATCCCCAGCACCGCCGCGACAATCCCCATAGCGGGCATGCCGTCGGCAATCTTCGCCACGGCATGGGCCGGATGATCGAGCTCTTCCTTAAGACTGGCAATTTCCATGTCGAACAAGCCTTCAAGCTCATGCGGGGCCATGTTGCCGGAGGACATGATGCGCAGGTAATCGCAAATGAAGGCGGTCATCCGCTGATCCTTGAGGATACCGGGATACTTGCTGAATATCGGGCTGGCGGCAGGATCCTCAACATCGGCCTCGATGGCCATCATGCCTTCGCGGCGACTCTTGTTGAGAATCTCGTAAATCAGCTTGAGTACATCGAGGTAGTAAGCATGAGTGAAGCGCGAGCTGAACATGCTCAGCGACTTTTTGAACACCTGCATGAACATGCTGCCGGGGTTGGCCTGCAGAAAAGCCCCCAGCGCAGCGCCGCCAATGATCATCACCTCGAAGGGATGGACCAACGCCATAAACTTACCGCCAGAGAGGATAAACCCCCCTAGTACGCTGGCGAATACAACAATGATGCCGATGATTTTTGCCATAGAGAAAGAGACTTGCCACAGAGGGTAGAAGGGGGCTTTGCAAAACAACCCTTCTATTTATCGGAAGATTTGCGCGAGACTATAGCCAGTTAAGGTCAAAAGCCAGCCTGGCTCAATATCCACATGCCAAAGCCCACCCACTCTCCGCGCAACCTGAGCGACTGGCTGAAACAGCTAGACGGCCAGCTATTGCCCGCCTCCTCCGATAGCCTGCAGAGGCTGCGCCGTGCGCTGGGGGACAGTAATCGCTCGATGCGCGAGCTGGCGGACTTGATGCAGGATTGCCCCGCCCTGGCCCTCAGCGTGCTGCGCGAGGCTAACCGCAAGAGCAGCGGGCTCAGCGAGCAGACAGAAAGCCTCGAAGCCGCCATCAACCGCCTCGGCATCAAACGCACCGAAGACTTACTCAACCGCCTGCCCGCCCTACCCGAGCGGGAGCTCCCCCAAGCGCTACGGCAAATCCAGCTAATCAGCCAACATGCCAGCCAGCAGGCCAATGGCCTGTTCGCCGGCCGCCTGGCACGCCTATGGCAAGAAGTGCACTGGGGCAGCCTGCTGTTTCTTGCGCCTATCTGGACCCTGTTGAGCGCCCATCCGGAGCTGTTCGAGGCCTGGCAGCAGCGGGTGCTGGTCAAAGGCGAAGCAGCGGCCAAGGTCGAAGATGAGCTACTGGGCGTGCCTTTATTGCAGCTATGCCTGGCGTTGAGCGAACAGTGGAACTTGCCAGAGTGGATAACCCAGGGCTATCGCCTACTGGTCAACGACCGCCGCTTGCTGGTCAAAGCCCTGCATATTGCCCGCGACAATCAACACCCCCTGCACCAGCAACAGTGCCTGGACGCGGATAGCAACTTGCGCCGCTGGCTGACCCAGCCGGCCAACAGCATCCTGCTGGCCAACGGCTTGGCGATTTCCGCACACTACGCTTGGAACAGCCCGCACAGCCTGCGCTGGCAGCGCCTGACCGGTTTATTCTTGCAACTGCCGCTGGCAACCGTGCAGCAGTCGCTGCACCAAAACGCAGTCACCAGCGCCCGAAACCTGCCCAGCACAGACCTCTGGCACCCGGCCGAAGCCTTACTCTGGCCGTGGCAAGCAAGACACCTGCACACCATAGTTGAACCGCCCAAAGCCGCAGCGGTGAGTGAGTGGCGCCAGCAATGTGCGCAGTTGCTGGCGCAACCCAGTGCGTTTGCCAACGTGCTGCAACTCACCGCCTGCGCCAACCTGGCGCTCCAGGCCTGCGGTATGCCGCGCGTGCTGATCCTGCTGGCCGACCGCAACCACACCCGCTTGGTCGCGCAACAGCACAGCGGGTTGGATAAAACCGCTGCCAGCCTCAGCCTCGACCCACAACACAGCCAGGTGCTGCGCCGCCTGCTGAGCGCCCCTGCGCAATTAAGGTTGAACCCGGCCAATATGGCGCAGTTCTCCGCCATGCTACCCGGCACGCTGAAAAGCCTGTTCCCCAGTGAGCACCTGCTGATTCGTTCAATTGCCAGCAACAACCGTGTGGTCATGCTGGTCTTCGCCGACCAAGCTGGTCATGCCCTAAGCGAGGCAAGCGTGCAGGGCTTCGGCAAAACCGTGCAATGCATTGAGCGCGCCCTGACCAGCTTTGCCAACCGCGGGCGGTAGGCTTTCCGCTACAATCCGTCCCTTGCCATTACCACAGAGGCCCGGCATGACCGCTTTCGCTGCGTTGCCCTTGCTGATCGAACCCGCCCAACTGGCCGGCCGCCTGGATGCTCCTGAGCTGATTCTGGTCGACCTGACCAGCCCGACGCGCTATGCCGCCGGGCATATCCCTGGCGCACACTTTGTCGACCCGAAGCGTACCCAGCGCGGCCAGCCGCCTGCTCCAGGCCTGCTGCCGGAGCAGGCACATCTTGAGCAACTATTCGCTGAGCTCGGCCACAACCCCGATGCCGTCTACGTGGTGTACGACGATGAAGGCGGCGGTTGGGCCGGGCGTTTTATCTGGCTGCTGGACGTGATCGGCCACCGCCACTACCACTACCTTAATGGCGGACTGCTGGCCTGGCAGGCAGAAAACCGCGAGCTGAGCAGCGCTGTGCCGCTACCCGGTACGCAAGCCATCAGCCTGAACATCGACCCTGCACCCACGGCCACCCGCGAGTACCTGCAAAGCCGTCTCGGTGCGACCGACCTGGCTGTCTGGGATGCGCGCTCGCCCAGCGAGTACAGCGGCGAAAAAGCCCTGGCGCAGAAAGCCGGACATATCCCTGGCGCGGTCAATTTCGAATGGACCGCCGGCATGGACCCGTCACGCGCCTTGCGGGTGCACCAAGACATTCAGGCTCAGCTCAACAGCCTCGGCATCACCGCCGACAAAGAAATCATCACTCACTGCCAGACCCACCACCGTTCGGGCTTTACCTACCTGCTGGCCAAGATCCTTGGTTATCCACGGGTAAAAGCCTATGCCGGCTCCTGGGGCGAGTGGGGCAACCATCCAGATACCCCGGTCGAGCGTTGAGCAAACGCCAGCCCGCCTGTCACTTTTAAGGAACATCCATGAAAGATCGCCTGTTTATCCTCAGCCAGTACTTGCTGCCGCACCATCTGCTCTCACGCCTGATCGGCTGCGCCGCCGAATGCCGCGCGGGCTGGTTCAAGAACCGCCTGATCGGCTGGTTCGCCAAGCAGTACCAAGTCAACATGAGCGAAGCGCAGGTCGAAGACCTGACGGCCTACGCCCACTTCAATGATTTCTTCACCCGCGCCCTGAAAGAGGGCGCCCGGCCGCTCGACTGCACGCCGGGCGCAGTGCTCTGCCCCGCCGACGGCGCGGTCAGCCAGCTGGGCAAAATCGAACAGGGGCGAATTTTCCAAGCCAAAGGTCACAACTTCAGCGTAATCGAACTGCTGGGTGGCGACAGCGAGCGCGCGGCCGCCTTTATGGGGGGTGACTTTGCCACCATCTACCTGTCGCCCAAGGACTACCACCGCGTACACATGCCGCTGGCAGGCACCCTGAAAGAGATGGTGTATGTGCCGGGCCGGCTGTTCTCGGTTAACCAGACGACCGCGGAGAATGTCCCGGAGCTATTTGCCCGTAACGAGCGCGTAGTGTGCTTGTTCGACACCGAGCGCGGCCCGATGGCCGTAGTGCTGGTCGGCGCGATGATCGTGGCATCGATCGAGACCGTCTGGGCCGGCTTGATAACCCCACCGAAACGCGCCCTGAAAACCTTCAAGTACGACGACGCCGCGCGCGCGCCGATCAGCCTGGAGAAAGGCGCGGAGTTGGGCCGCTTCAAACTAGGCTCCACCGCTATCGTGCTGTTTGGCCCGGAGCAGGTACAGTGGGCCGAAGCGTTGGCGGCCAACAGCGCGGTGCAAATGGGCCAACAGCTCGCATCTGCTCGCGGCTAACCTGCTCAACTGGCACAATCCGCACACGCAGGCAGCAGCAGAGGACTGAGCAGAGTGAACCTCTGCTCACGAAAACCAGTCACAACAACGACTTCCAGCTCATTCACGCGCCACACCAGCCTGGCAAAACGACCAAGGACATGGCTGCGAGGCGCGCGAGATGCTGCTAGAGTCGACACATAATTACTAGAATCACCTGCCTTGCCTGGGCGCTGGAGTATCCGATTTAGATGGCTAAACAGAATTCTCACTTGCTGCTGCGCGTCACCACGCCGGACAAGCAAAGCCTGTCATTCTGCGACGCCAGCCCTCGTGATTTGCAAAAGTGGGTCGACGGCCTGCCCAAAGCCAATATTGGTGAAACCGCGCGCCAGCTTTACCAGGCCATGGTCGAGCTCAATCAATTACTGACGCCCTCGGAAAATCGCCTGCAACTGCTGGAAATCCTTCGCCCGGAAATCTACTTCGTTTGCAAGCAACTGGAAAAGCACTTCCTTAAGCAGGCTATCGTTCTTGATGAGCGCCCACGCAAGGTTGCCAATCTCTGTCAGGCGCTGCAGAACCACCTGGCCGTTGGTTACAAACTGATTGTCGCGCGCCAGGTCGCACAAACTGGCCGCGATCGCCACCAGTTGCTTGCGATCGCCCTGCAGCGCGCTACGCACAGCCTTTGCGGCCCTCTGATTCGCGCCAGCCAACTGTACTGCCCGGTTCCCGAAGGGCTCTGGCTGGAGCTGCACCAGCTGTACCAAATCGCCGTGGCGCGTGACCTGCACAAGACTACGATTCGTGACACCCAAGCCTTGCACACCCAAGGCCTAAGCACCGAGCAAAGCTATCTGGTCGCTCTGCTGCTCGGTTGTGCACGCTGCAACCAAATGCGCCAGAGCGCAATTGCACGCCTGGCCGAAGTGCTCGAGCCCTGGAGTACGCTGGTCACCCTGCAGGCCGGCGACGAACCCTCTAGCCTGTTCGCGATTGCTCCGCAACTGGATGGCCCGCCCCGTTACATCTCGCTGTTCCAGCAGAGCGAACTGCATAACGCGCTAGGGATTGATCCCAGCCAGTTGGTGGACACGATCAAAGAACACCTGCTGCTACCGGCCGAAAACCTTGCCCAGTCGCGCTTGACCGTGCCCAACGGCTTCAGCCACGACATGCTTCAGCACCTGGCCGCGGCCTGGGGTGATATCGCCGAGCGCACCTTCCAGCGCAGCAAGGGCCAGGGGGCATTGACCCTGTGCATCGGCATGAGCGCACTGCACTTCTACTTAGCAGGCCAGCGCCCATTCCATGACGTGTTACAGCTACCCGTTGCCACCAATGCGGCGGTATTCAAGGCTGAAACGGGGCCGCAGGACATCTGGTCGAACGCCTTCGACGCACAGAAAAACAACTCGTGGGAAAACGGCTTACCTTTCGAGGAAATCCAGTACCACAAGCCGGAAAAGATTTCCGCCGGTTTAGACAGCGAAGAAGCTGATAGCTATCCGACCTTTGAAGTAGCCATTGTCAACATCAGCCCCGGCGGCTACTGCCTGTCGTGGCCGAAAGAGGTGCCCAGCCAACTCCAGGCCGGCGAGCTACTGGGCATCCAAAGCCTGCCGCAGCAAGGCTGGAGCATTGCCGTGGTGCGCTGGATTCGCCAGGTGCGCGGTGGCGGCACGCAAATGGGCATCGAACTGATTGCGCCGCACGCCCAGGCCTGTGGCCTACAACTGGTGCGCAAAGCCGAGCAGAACAGCCAGTATCTGCGCGCACTTTTGCTACCGGAAATCAGCGCCATTTCGCGGCCGGCCAGCCTGATTACCGCCCGCCTGCCGTTTCAGGAAGGCAACAAGGTCAGCATCAACCTAAATGGCAGCGAACACCGTGCGGTGCTCAGCCGTCGCCAAACCAGCACCGGCAGCTTTAATCAGTTCGAATACCGCGGCGTCGAACAGATCGGTAGTGAGCACGGGAAGCCTGTCACAGCGCCGCAAAGCCGCACGCCAGGCGGGGAGGAAGACTTTGACTCACTTTGGAAGTCGCTGTAGATTGCCGTCGCACGCCCTTTCATCGCCTTTTCGCGCCCGTTCGGCGCAGACTTGATACCCACCATGGCCATTGAAAAAAAAACCATTCGGCTACTGATACTCGAAGACTCGCAAAATGAGGCCGAGCGCCTGGTCAGTCTGTTCCGTAATGCAGGACGGGCAACCCGGGTGCAGCGCCTGAGTTCCAGCGACGACCTCAACGAGGCCCTGCAGCAAAGCTGGGACCTGCTGATCTGCGCACCGAACAGCGAACAGCTTGCTCCCGGCGAAGCGATTGGTGCGATCCGCCGCCAGGCCAAGGATATTCCGGTCATTCAGCTGCTCGCCG
>JAWWDH010000179.1:0-6716 GCA_033720015.1 Pseudomonas sp. | reverse complement strand
GGCAGGCCTGGATCACTTCTTTTTCCAGGCGCACGGGGTCGATCTGCACGCGATTCTTCGGGTCAACCTTGAGAATGAACTGCACCCGCGCCAGTACCGACTCGGAGAAAAAGGTCCAGAACTCGCAATCAATCCCCTGCAGACGCTCCATCAGCACCTGCTGGATTTTCAGGCGGGTCTCGGTGGAATACACATCACGCGGCACATAGGCCAGGCAGTAGCAGAAGCGCCCATAAGGATCGCGACGCAGGAACACGCGAATCTTGTTGCGCTCCTGAATCTGCACGATGGCCATGGTGGTGTTGAACAACTCATCCACCGATGTCTGGAACAGGTCGTCACGCGGCAGCACTTCCAGCACCTGAGCCAGTTCTTTGCCCAAGTGCGCGCTGCTATCAAAGCCCGAGCGCTGCTCGATTACTGCAATCTTGCGACGGATATAGGGGATGTTCCACACGCTCTCGGCATACACCGATGAGGTGTACAGACCCATAAAGCGGCATTCCTTGATGACCTTGCCGGTGCTGTCCAGCTCACGAATCGAAACCAGATCAGGATAGGCCGGGCGGTGTACACGGCTCGGCACAGCGGCTTTGGCAAACGACAGTAACTGCGCCTCACGCAGGTAACTAACCGCCTCCGGCTCGATGTGCGTGTCATCCGCCTTCAGCCCTGCACGCAGGCTTTTAGACAGGCCCAGCAGGGATTTCTCGTCATACACAACAGTGCCGCCATCGGCGCTGTCGGCCACGGTGAACTCTTCATAGCCGAGGAAGGTGAAGTGGTCATCGAGCAACCAGCTCATAAACACCTTGACCTCTTCCAGCTCGGCGCCTTCAACCTTGAGCTTGGCCTTATCCAGCCAGGCCCGCAGCTCCTTGGCCTTGGCCTTCATTGGCTGGAAATCCGCCACACTCAGGCGCACATCGCTAAAGACGTCTTGCAGGGCTTTGCCTAGGGTCTTCAGTTCGCCGGCGCTGGAGCAACGGTCGATCTCCAGGAACATCAGCGCTTCTTGCTGAACGTCTTCGCCCTGGGCACCTTTGGGCAAAATCTCCTGCAGCTCGCCGCTTTTGTTGCGGCGCACGCTAAACACGCTGTTCTGCAAGGTGTGGATGCTGTAACCACGGCGGTTTAGCTCCATGCGCACCGAGTCGACCAGGAAGGGAATATCACTGTGCAGAACTTCCACGGCGGTGTGGGTGGACTGCCAGCCGTGCTTCTCATAATCGGGGTTGAAGACCCGCACCTCAGGCTTGCTCGGTTCAAAACGCTCCAGCACCCGCCAAGACGACAAGGTGCAGCCGACCAGATCAGAGAGGCGACGCTGGGTCAGCTCCTCAAGGGCGATGATGCCGAAGAATTGCTCGGCGAACAGGGCTACTTGTGGCAAAGCCTGTTCGCTGATGTGCTGCGCCAGCGCCGTTTGCAGGTGATGCTGAAAATCGGCTTTGCTGGCCGCCGTAAAGAACGCCATGGGTGTGCTCCATTTGGCTTGTGATTCGACTAGGGGCAGCCGCGAAAAGGACCTTCGCCACAACCTTGTTGTTCAACGTTAGTCTAGGAGGCAGCGATTGCATTAAAGTGGCTGCCTCTTAACTCTGGCGAGTCTCACGACCCGCTGGTCACATTTGCTGGATGAGCTTAACGATGGAACACCGTGAAGCGCTTATCGCGCTGCGACATTTTCTTTCAAGCCAGATCCTCGGCCAGGAAAAACTCATCGAAAGGCTGCTGATTGCCTTGCTCGCTGATGGTCACATGCTGGTTGAGGGCGCTCCCGGCCTGGCCAAGACCAAGGCGATCAAGGAGTTGGCTGAAGGCATCGAAGCCGAGTTTCACCGCATCCAGTTCACCCCGGATCTGCTCCCGGCCGACATCACCGGCACCGAGATTTACCGTCCGGAAACTGGCAGCTTTGTGTTCCAGCAGGGGCCGATCTTCCACAACCTGGTGCTGGCCGATGAGATCAACCGCGCGCCGGCCAAAGTGCAATCGGCGCTGCTCGAAGCCATGGCCGAGCGCCAGGTCAGTGTGGGCCGTAGCACCTATCACCTGTCGCCGCTGTTTTTGGTGATGGCCACGCAGAACCCGATTGAACAGGAAGGCACCTACCCGCTGCCCGAAGCCCAGCTCGACCGTTTCCTGATGCACGTGAAGATCGGCTTCCCCGACGCCAGCGTGGAACGCAAGATTCTCGCCCAGGCCCGTGGCGAAGCGCTTAACGGCGAAACCAAGCCTGAGCAGTTGGTCAGCCAGCAGGCGATCTTTGCCGCACGCCAGGAAATCCTCGGTCTGTATATGGCCGATGCGGTGGAGGAATACCTGGTGCAGCTGGTGATGGCCTCGCGCACGCCGGCCAAGTTCGACCCGGAACTGGCCGAGTGGATCGCCTACGGCGCCAGCCCACGCGGCTCGATCGCCCTGGACCGCTGCTCACGCGCGCATGCCTGGCTGGCCGGACGTGACTTCGTCAGCCCGGAAGACATTCAGGCGGTGCTGTTCGATGTACTGCGTCACCGCATCATCCTGTCGTTTGAGGCCGAAGCCGCTGGCATCGATCAGGACCGCGTGGTGCAACGTATTCTCGACGTCGTGGCGGTCGCTTAAGCGCCATGCACGACCAACCCACGCAGCCCGGCATTCGCGTCAGCCTCGGCGAACTGATCGAGATGCGTCACCGTGTGCGTGAAGTGCATCTGTTTTCCACCCCCGCGCAGCGCAGCCCATTGATTGGCCTGCACCATTCAAAACTGCGCGGGCGTGGTGTGGACTTCGACCAAGTGCGGGTTTACCAGGCGGGTGACGATGTACGCACCATCGACTGGCGGGTAACGGCGCGCACCCAGGAACCCCATACCACGCTGTTCCATGAATAACGCGCGCGACCGATCTACATCATGGTTGAACAGAGCAAACGACTGTTCTTTGGTTCCGGGCTGATGTTCAAGTCGGTACTCGCGGCCCAGGCTGCCAGCCTGATCGGCTGGGCCGCACTGGGCCACAACGATCGCATCGGCGGCCTGGTCTTCGGCGACCTGGAACACCACGAGATCAAGCCACGGCGCAGCAAGCAGAGCCTGTTGCAATTGCTCAGCCGCCTGGCTAAAGCCAACCAGACTTTGAATACCGACAGCCAGGGTGAGCGCGACAGCTTCGGCCTGGCCCTGCGCCGCGCCCGCGAAGTGCTGCGCCCGGGCAGCCTGGTGGTGGTGTTGTGTGATGAGCGCACGCTCAACGACAGCAGTGAACAGCAATTGCAGCTGCTCGCGCGGCATACCGATTTGCTGCTACTGCCGCTCTCTGACCCACTCGACCATGCGCTGCCAAATGCCGGCCTGCTGCGTTTTACCGAACAGGGTGCGCAACTGGAACTCGACACCCAGGACCCCGAGCTGCGTCAGGCCTACTGCAGCCTGGCCGACGCCCGTCAGGCGCGCTGGCAGCGCCTGGCGCAGAAACTTGGCGTACCCCTGCTACCTCTGAGCACGCAAAGCGAAATGGTCGAGCAATTGCGCGAGCACCTGAACGCCCAGCGCTCAAGGAAAACATTGTGAACCCGCTCGACCAACTCGAACCGCTGATCGCCCCGCCGGCCATCAGCTGGTGGCCGCCGGCTCCGGGCTGGTGGCTGCTCGCGCTGCTGCTGCCGTTGCTGCTGTGGGGCGGCTTCACGTTGCTCAAACGCCTGCCGCGCAAAACCACCGACTCCTCGAGCGACGCACCACTCGACCCTTTGCGCCAGGCCGCATTGATCGAACTCGAACAGCTGAAAAAACCCTACGACGGTGTCGATGCCGGCCCCTGGCTGCAACAGCTCAATGCCATCCTCAAACGTCTGTGCCGCGAGCGCTACCCGCAAAGCCACAGCCACGTACTCAGCAGCCGCGCCTGGCTGGCCTTTCTCGACAGCCGCTGCCCAGCCGCCGGCCTGACGCGCTGGATGATCCTGGTCGAAGGGGCCTACCGAGCGCACTGCAGCCTGGATGACAAAGCCATCGCCGGCCTTAATCAGGCCGTGTCGATCTGGATTCGTAAACATGTTTGAGTTTGCCTGGCTGTGGATATTCCTTCTCGCCCCCCTGCCCTGGCTGCTACGCGCCTGGCTACCGCCGGCGGACAGCGGCGAAGCGGCCCTCAAAGTTAGTTTCCTGGCTGAACTGGAAAGCCTCAGCGGCCGCCGCGCCCGCCCACGCCTGCCAGCCATGCGCCAACAGGCGCCGCTTGCGCTGATCTGGTTCTTGCTGCTGCTCGCGTGCGCGCGCCCGCAGTGGCTCGGTGAGCCATTGCCGTTGCCGGCCAGTGGCCGCGACCTGTTGCTAGCCGTGGATGTATCCGGCTCGATGGATTACGCCGACATGACCTGGGAGGACGAAGAGGTCAGCCGCCTGACCCTGGTCAAACACTTGCTGGGCGAATTTATCGACGGCCGCCAGGGCGATCGGGTCGGCCTGATCCTGTTTGGCAGTCGCGCCTACCTGCAGTCGCCGCTGACCTTCGACCGGCAGACCGTGCACACCTGGCTGGATGAGGCGCAAAAGAATATCGCCGGACCGCAAACCGCCATTGGTGATGCCATTGGCCTGGCGGTGAAACGCCTGCGCGAACGTCCGGCGCAAAGTCGGGTGCTGGTTCTGGTCACAGACGGGGCCAACAACGGCGGTGAGATCGACCCAATGACTGCCGCCCGCCTCGCCGCCGCGGAAGGCATTACGATCTACCCGATCGGCATCGGTGCCGACCCCGAACAAGGCGGCGTACTCGGCATGCTGGGTTTCAACCCTGGTATCGACCTGGATGAACCGGGCCTGCGTGCGATTGCCGATATCACCGGCGGTGAATACTTCCGTGCCCGTGACAGCAAGGAGCTGCAGGCCATCGAAGCCACGCTGGATCGCCTGGAGCCGGTGGCGCAGAAACCAACCCTGACGCGTCCGACCCTGCCACTCTACCCCTGGCCGCTGGGCCTCGCCCTCCTGCTTAGCCTGCTGCTGGTCAGCCAAACACTCTGGCCAACCCGGCAACAACGCTGGCGCACCTGGCTGACCACCTGGGGTAAAGCGCCATGAGCGAACTAACCAGCCTCTGGCCGCACTGGCAGCGACCCTTCTGGCTGCTACTGATACCGCTAGCGAGCGTGCTGCTGTGGAAACTCTGGCACCGGGAAAAGCGCAGCGGACGCTGGCAAGCGTTGTTGCCAAGCGCCTTCCATGCCGCGTTACTAACGACTGGCAGCGGGCGTAACAGTCGCCTGCCCTGGCTGGCCCTTGGCCTGGCTTGGTTGCTGGCACTGCTAGCACTACTCGGGCCGAGCTGGCAGCGGGTCGAACAGCACAACCCAAAGCCTGCTGATCCGCTGGTGGTGCTGCTTGAGCTGACTCGGGAAATGCTCGCCAGCGACGCCTCACCCAATCGCCTGGCCCAGGCTAAACACAAACTGCTCGACCTGCTGCAAGCCCGCCAGGATGCACAAACCGCCATCGTCGTGTATGCCGGCAGCGCGCACACCGTGGTGCCGCTGTCCGACGACCTGTCCACCAGCCGCAACCTGCTCGACGCCCTCAACCCAGGAATCATGCCAGAGCCCGGCAAACGCGCCGACCTCGCCGTGACCAAGGCCCTGCAGCTGCTTGAACAGGGAGCCCAAGGCAACGGTCGCTTACTCCTGCTGACCAGCGCCCTAAGCGAAACGGAGCGCCAAGCCATCAGCCAAGCACTCGCTCGCCACGGCGATCGCTTGCACATACTCGGTATCGGCAGCACCCAGGGCGCGCCAATCATTCAGGAGGACGGCTCATTCCTCAAGGATGCGCAAGGTGCCATTCTGCTACCACGCCTGGACAGCAACGGCCTCAAACGCTTTGCCAATCAACTCGGCGCTCAATACCAGGGCGCAACCCTGGATGAGCACGACCTGCGTAACCTGGGCCTGCTGGACGCCCCGCAGCAGGTGCGCCGTGACGGCGAGATGACCCGCCTGCAAACCTGGGCCGATCAAAGCCACTGGTTACTGCTGCCGCTGCTGTTACTGGCGGCCTGTGCCGCGCGCCGCGGCTGGCTACTGTGCCTGCCGTTGTTGCTGTTGGGGCTACCGCAGAACAGCTACGCCTTCAGCTTTGAAGACCTCTGGCTGCGCGCCGATCAACAAGGCCAGCGCCTGCTCGACGCGCAGCAACCGGCGGCGGCAGCACAACGCTTTAATGACCTGCGTTGGCAAGCTCAGGCGCTGTACCAAGCAGGTGAGTACGCCGCTGCCGCCGAACGTTTCGCCAATGGCGAAACGGCCAGCGACCACTACAACCGTGGCAACGCCCTGGCGCGCAGCAATGAGCTGGAAGCCGCCATAGATGCTTATGACCAAGCGCTGGAGTTGCAGCCTGACTTGGCCCAGGCGCAAAAAAATAAAGCATTGGTCGAAGCGTTGTTACAGCAAGCCCAGCAACAACAGGACCAGCCGGACACCCCAGAAGAACCCAGCGAACAGCAGAATCAACCTGACGCCCAGGCGCAAGCCGGGCAGCCCAATCAGCAAGCCCCACAACAGACCGAGCAAGCGCCTGCGACCCAGGCAGATCCGCAAACAGAGCCTGATGACCAGGGCCAGAAACCCGTCCAACCCGGCTCAGACGAAGCAGCGGATAGCAAGCCGCAACCGCAAGAAAACCACAGCGACAGCCCTGAAGAACAGCACGCCAACGCCGAACCGGCTCTCGACG
>JAWWDH010000178.1:0-6724 GCA_033720015.1 Pseudomonas sp. | reverse complement strand
GCACGCTACAACGGCAGCCTGGGCAAACACACCTACTCGGCCAAGGTGGTCGGTTTCTGGCACGACTTCTGGTACGTCAAACCCTGACTGAACTCAGCGCCGCACGATAAACCCGGCAATCCCTTGCAGCGCCAGCTCTTGCAACTCTAGCCCGCTCACCTCGGCGGCTTCCGGCCCTTGCTGCAGCCAGCTCGCCAACTCATAAACAGCCGTCTCATCCCCCTCAAACAGCACTTCGACACGACCATCGACCAAGTTGCGCACCCAGCCATCGAGAGCCAAATGCTCAGCCTGCTGCGCAGTCGCCTGACGGAAATACACACCCTGAACCCGGCCACTGACATAGCCATGCTTACAAATACGCGCCATTGCTCTAGCCCTCTGCCTTAAATGCCGCCAGACGAGCAATCAGACCTGCTGCGGTCTGCTCGCCCAACAGACGCTCACGCATGCGCCCCTGCGGATCAACGATATAGGTCACCGGCAACACCTCGGCACGCGGCAATTGATAGCGTTCAGCCGGATCCAGCGCCAGCACGGTGAAGGCGATGCCCATGTCTTGCGCCGCCTGAGTGAGCGTTTCACCCTGCAAGGCATCGAAGTTCACACCCAACACCTGCACCGACTGCTCCTTGAGCTGTTTTGCCAGAGCATTAAGCTCGGGAATCTCGGTACGACAGGGCGCGCACCACTGCGCCCAGTAATTAATCACTAACCACTGGCCTTCCAGCCGCTCAGCCGCTACCTTTCGTCCATATTGATCGACGCCTATGTCTTCAGCACAACCGGCCAGCATCAGACCTATGCCTACGCTCGCGACTGCACGAATGACCGCTTGGAAACGCATTGCCATGCCTTCGCTCCCTGATTCCATAAGGTTGATATGACATTAGATGCCTTGCGCCTGGAAGTGCCGGACATCCTCGAGACAGAGGTCGGCTCACTGACCGACCTCAACGAGCAGCTGACACAGGCACGCCTGCAACCGCCAGAAGTGGCCTTGCAGCAGGCGCTCAGCCTGCTTTTCAGCCTGAACCGCAGTGCCATGACCTTACTCGAAAGGCAACGCGCACTGCAAAGCTTCAGCGATCAGTACCGGCACTACAGCAAGGCCTACCAGGGCGAACATCCTCCCACAGCCTTGTTCGTACACCTGTGCAATGAACTGGCCATCGGCTTCAAACGCTTGCTGCTACAAATCCTGCAGGGTCGCCAACCCTCACGCCCCCATTTGGCCTGGTGCCTGTATATGGCCCAGCACTTTCTCGCGCAAAGCCTGCTGCGCCACTATCAGCTGTATCAGGAACCGCCCCCCAGTCTCTGGCGCGACAGCCATCTGCTGTATTGGATGGGTGAACATCAAGATTGCCTAGATGAACCGGTGGCGGCAGCCTTTATCCCGCAGCCTGCGAGTACACTGCGCGGCATCTACCAGCAGATGCTACTCCTGGCGCTGAGCAACCCTTTCCATCTAGCCGAAGGTGAATGTGCGCTGCTATTCGGAGCACTCTCACCGCTGGCTGAATTAGCGCGTTTACTGCCCTGGGATGAGGACGATGAAGTTGAAGGGCCCACCATCGACCTGACTGAAGCCCAACCCTGCCTGAGTTATGCCCAGTCGCCGGAGGGCAGCGCTGATTATCTACGCCGCTTCGAGTTGGGCGCCCTACTGGTCGCCCTACATGACCCGGCACCCCTGCAAAGCACTGCTGAGCGGCAAATTCTGGAACGTGTGCAGCAGCACTGGCTGGGTCGCCAGCAACGTCGCCATAGCCGCGCTGATCACAGCTCCGAATGCAATCTAATCGTGGGATTAACCGGCATTCACGCACAACTACTGGAACAGCGGCCGCTGTGCACCAACGCGCAGATGCTGGATGCCAGCGCAGGCGGCGCCCGTCTGTTGTGCAGTGCCGACCAGGCCACGCACCTGTCGATCGGGCAATTGGTGCTACTGCTCACTGGCAGCGACACACCCACCTTAGCCCTGGTGCGTTGGCGCCACCTGAATAATGAAGGTCTGCACCTAGGCCTGCGCTACCTTAAAGGCTTGCCTCGCGCAGTCTGGCTGCGTCGCGCGCCCAGCGCGAAAACCCATCCTGGGGTACTGCAGAGCACTCCGGCACCGGGTAATGGCTGGCTCCACGGCCTGTGGCTGCCCAATGGGCAGTTCGTAGAAGGCGAAAATGTCTGGCTGCAACTGGCCAGTGCTCACAAGCAGGCCATTCTGGCGCTGCCGACCGCCAATCTGCTTACCGCATCTGTCAGCCGCTATCCGATGCAGCTGGCCTAGCCATGCCAGCTCACTGAAACTGCGAGCAGGGTCACGGCCAACGTCGGCCAAGCGCACAGTTTCATCGAGAGGGCCGAGCTTATAATTCATCGCACTCACCCTTGCTGCGATCTGTTATTAGCCTGGAACATAACCATGACCCAAGCCCTCGATAAGTTGGTCGGCCCAGTACCCTCTGCCATCGTCAATCTCGCCCGATTACAGGTCACCCCGTACGAAGGGCGCGTGGCCGAGTTCAACGTTGCCGCTTGGTTGCACCTGCCAGGGCTGGCCAACCTGCCCGTGTCACTGCTGATCAGCTACCGCGACGGTAGCGCTCGCCGTGAAGTGATGGTCGACCACGGCAAGGTCAACCAGCACAGCAAGATCCTGCTTTCCAGTGTCGCCCGCCTGCCGGTCAAACTGAAAATCGAAGACATGCAGATACGCTTGCGCTCTGCCGTGCCGGCGACCAGCCTGGTGGTCGAAGAGTTATTTGTGCAAGCGGCCGAGCTGGCGCAGACCGATAGCCGCCAAGCACTTGCCTGATAGTGTCTTGTCACAGCAAAAACCCGCGTACTAGCGCGGTTTTTTTGCGTTTAACGCGAGAGCCGCCCCGCCAGCCCACACCTGCCTGCTGAAGCCGGCTGCACAGCCGTCTGAGAGGGTTCGGTTTGATCCACAGGCATGCAGGCAGTGACCAGGGACTGCGGCCAGCTGCTAAAGCGCAGGCCAGTGATGCGATTGAGCCGCTCAAGGGCCTCTTGAGGGGCACGCTGGTGCAGATGAATCACGTTGCCTTTAATGGCTGTCATAACACCTTCCCACTCCGCCCTTGCTGGCAATCTGATTGCAACCCTGCAAGAAAGATAGCCAGAAGCGTGCCAGCTTCCTTTTCGCCGCGCCTAGCGTCTTTCATAACCACCAATACCATCAGCCGCCACCAACACAACGCCGCAAACTGACGTTTTACGTCACTCTGGCGACTGTGGTTGCGGCTGCGGCTGCAGCCACTGCGCCAGGTCGGCCCCAAATAGCGCCACCTGCTCGTCCTGCAGTTTGGTCAAACCACTGCGCAATGCCGGATACCAGGGTTCATCTAGCTGCTCGGGCAGGTTCTCCGCCCTTGGCAGCGGCCAAGGGCTGTGGCTGAGCAGCTGCTGCAGCGAATAATGGCCAAGGTCACGGCTCAACACCCAGGTACCTGAACCGGTTGGAGCGATCAGTTTTTGCTGCTCAAGAAAGACCAAAATCTCTTCCCACTCATGCTCCGCCAGCAGCCAACCCTGGCGCTGCACGTCGCGTAATCGCACCTTCAAACCCGATTGCTGGCGCTCATAGAACACCCGTAACACGCCAAGCACCATCAGCAGCCGCGGCACCGCACGCTTGCGCCACTGCTGGGAAAACCCAAGATTGCAGACCACTTCAGCACCGAACAACACGATTAGCCAGGACAGGTAGATCCACAAGAGGAACAACGGCACCGTGGCAAACGCGCCATAAATCAGCTGATAGCCTGGAAACAAGCGCACGTACAACCCGAACAGCATCTTTGCCACTTCAAACAGCACCGCCGCAAACACCCCGCCCAACAGGGCATGGCGAATCGGCACCTGAGCATTTGGCACCGTGGCATACAGCAGGGTAAACGCCGCCATGCTCGACAGCAGCGGCATGAATTTCAAAAATGCCTGCGCCCCGAGCAAGGCATCCGGCCCGGAGATCAGCGACAACGAAGTCACGTAGGTGCTGATGGCAAAGCCGCCACCCAGCAGCAGCGGCCCCAGGCTGAGAATCGCCCAATACAGCAGAAAGCTCGACACACCTCGGCGCGGCTGCCGCACCCGCCAGATGGTGTTGAAGGTTTTTTCTATCGTCACCAGCATCCAAAACGCCGTGACTGCCAACACGGCCACACCCACCCAGGTCAACTGGCGGGCCTGAGTGGTGAAACCACGCAAGTACTGCTGCAGGGCTTCACCTGCAGAAGGCACAAAGTTGCGGAAGATAAAACTCTGGATCTGTTCGCCGCTGCCTTGAAATGCAGGAATCGCCGAAAGCATGGAAAACGTCACGGTCATCATTGGCACCACCGCAAACAAGGTGGTGTAGGTCAGCGCCGCCGCATTGCTAGTACCTCTGTCGGCAATAAATCGCTGCAGTAAAAAGCGCCAGAAATCCAACCAATTGCTAACGCGCTGCCGCATGCCTTCTCCTTAGCCATTTACACGCCAACCACCTGCCAGGACGCAGGCGTGAACGCCGTTAGCGGTTAGAATAGCCGCCATCGAAGGTAACCGGCGACCCGAACATGACCGATATGACGCTCTACCATAACCCGCGCTGCTCAAAATCGCGCAACGCACTACAGCTCCTGGAAGATCGCGGGCTCAGCCCAACCATCGTGCGCTACCTGGAAACACCGCTGAGCGCAGCGCAGCTGCAAGAGCTGCTGGCTAAGCTTGGCATCGCCCCTCGGCAACTGCTGCGCACCGGCGAAGATGAATACAAAAGCCTCGGCCTGAGCGACCCGCAACTGACTGACGCACAGCTGATAGAGGCCATGGCCAGCCAGCCGAAACTGATTGAGCGGCCGATTCTGGTCGTAGGCGACAAAGCGGTTATTGGCCGCCCACCGGAAAACATCCTGGAGATTCTGCCGTGAGCGCACCCTATATCCTGGTGCTGTTTTACAGCCGCCATGGCGCAACGGCCGAAATGGCCCGCCAGATTGCTCGCGGTGTAGAGATGGGCGGCTTGGAAGCACGCCTGCGCACCGTGCCGGCGGTCTCCACTGAGTGCGAAGCGGTTGCCGCAGACATTCCGGCAGAAGGTGCGCTGTACGCCAGCCTGGATGACCTGAAGAACTGCGCCGGCTTGGCACTCGGCAGCCCGACCCGTTTCGGCAACATGGCCGCGCCGCTCAAGTACTTCCTCGACGGCACCAGCGGCCTGTGGCTGACCGGCGGCCTGGTCGGCAAGCCAGCTGGAGTCTTCACCTCCACCGCCAGCCTGCATGGCGGCCAGGAAACCACCCTGCTGTCGATGCTGCTGCCCCTGCTGCACCACGGCATGCTGATCACCGGCCTGCCCTACAGCGAGTCAGCCCTGCTGGAAACCCGTGGCGGCGGCACGCCTTATGGGGCCAGCCACCACGCCGGAGCCGCTGGCAAACGCGCCCTCGACGAACATGAAATAGCCCTGTGCCGCGCACTCGGTCAACGCCTGGCGCACACCGCAGCAAAACTGGAGAGCACCCGTGGCTAAAACCGCAAAACCGTTGCCGTCGCTGGAATGGCTGCAGCCGCGCCTGAACATCAGCCGCGCAGTCAGTCTGCTGAGTTTTTTCGCCCTGGCTGCGTTGCTCGTGGTGTGGAACCTGGGGTTTGCCAACGTCCCCGGCAAACTGCTCTGGGTGATCCTCGGCGCGCAACTCGCGCCGCTGCTGCTGCTGGCCCCTGGCCTGATCTTGGGCAACGCTCGCGCCCACGCCTGGGCCTGCTTCGTGGTGAATCTGTATTTTATCCAGGGCGTACTGGCGGCCTTCGACCCGAGCAAGGCACTGTACGGCTGGCTACTGACCGGGCTGAGCGTTAGCCTGTTCTGCGCCGCCTTGATGTTTACCCGCTGGCGCTTCCAGTACGAGCGCAAATTGGCCGGGGAATAACTACCAATACGCTTCTGGTTTAAGCAGAATGATTGAAAGCCGGAATTAAAGCGTCGCGAGCAACAGACAGGCAAGGCACAGCTCGAGCTGAAAAGCGCAGTCCACTGGTGGAAATCAGCATTTTCAGCCCGAGTTTCAACGCAGCATGACTGTGCGCAGCCGCTTTAAAACGGACTGTTACCAGCCGAGGGTTTCTTTGAGGAAGGGAATCGTCAGTTTGCGCTGAGCCTGTAGCGATGCCTGATCCAGTCGTTCCAGCAGGTCGAACAAGGCATTCATGCTGCGCTCTCCGCGGGTCAGGATAAAGCGCCCAACCTCATCGCTCATATGCAGCCCGCGCCGCGAAGCGCGCAGCTGCAAGGCACGCAACTTGTCTTCATCAGACAGTGAGCGCAACTGGAACACCAACGCCAGGGTCAGGCGCGATTGCAGATCAGCCAGCTTGACCGGTAGCTCACGCGGCGAAGCACTGGCCGCCAGCAACAGACGTCGGCCACTGTCACGCAGCCGGTTGAACAGGTGAAACAGCGCCTCTTCCCACTCACTGTCCCCGGCCACCGCATCCAGGCCATCCAGGCAGACCAGTTCGTAGCGCTCCAGATTATCCAGCAACCCCGGGCCATATTGGACTAACTCAGCCAACGGCAAGTACACCGCCGGCTCGCCGCGCTGCTCAAAGCGCAAGCAAGCCGCCTGCAACAAGTGGCTACAGCCCACGCCTTGCGCACCCCACAGGTAGATCAGGCTTTCCGTCCAGCCGGCATCGGCCTCACACAGACGCT
>JAWWDH010000177.1:0-6750 GCA_033720015.1 Pseudomonas sp. | reverse complement strand
TTACGCTCATACCGGCATCCAGTTCTAGATCAAGGTGTTCGACAATGGCGTAGTTGTGTACGGACAGGTGCACCAGCATGGCGAGGGCCTCCCAAGTTCATGTCTGGTTATTTATACAGTGTTTTTTTATGGGCTGACAATCCGTCTTTCATCCTTGAAACGATAATTTTTGACCCCATATAGCGGTCAGACACGTGAGTTAAGGCTCGCGTCGGAATTCAAAAGGAGAGACGCATGGCTGACGAACAGACCCTGGATACGCAGAACCCTGATCTACAGACAGCTGCTGAGGCCGCTGCGGGTGATGATCTGGTTGCTCGCGTGCACGCGCTGGAAGAGCAACTGGCCGCTGCGCAGGATCAGTCGCTGCGCATGGCTGCCGATCTGCAGAACGTGCGCCGTCGCGCGGAGCAAGATGTAGAAAAAGCGCACAAGTTTGCGCTGGAAAAATTCGCCAACGACTTGTTGCCGGTGGTGGATAGCCTGGAGCGCGGCCTTGAGCTGTCGAATCCGGATGATGAAGCGATCAAGGCGGTGCGTGAGGGCATGGAGCTGACGCTCAAGTTGTTCCTTGACACCCTTAAGCGCTTCCAGTTGGAGGCCATTGATCCTCATGGTGCGCCGTTCAACCCTGAGCACCATCAGGCGATGGCGATGCAGGAAAGCACCAATGTTGAGCCCAATAGCGTGCTCAAGGTGTTCCAGAAGGGCTTCATGCTCAATGGCCGTTTGCTGCGCCCCGCCATGGTGGTGGTCAGCAAGGCGCCGGTGGAAGCGCCGCCATCGATTGATGAGCAGGCTTGAAATTCATCGAGCTGCCCCCATTTAACAGGCAAGCGTTTTAGTGCTACCGCCGCTAGCAATTAACTAGCGGCGGAATTATCAAAGTTTCGGGAGAATCAATATGGGCAAAATTATCGGTATCGACCTGGGGACAACCAACTCCTGCGTCTCTGTTCTGGAAAACGGCAAAGCCAAAGTTATTGAAAACGCTGAAGGCACGCGCACCACGCCGTCGATCATCGCTTATGCCAACGATGGTGAGATCCTCGTCGGTCAGTCGGCCAAGCGCCAGGCTGTAACCAACCCACACAACACCCTGTATGCGGTAAAGCGTCTGATCGGCCGTCGTTTTGACGAAGAAGTCGTGCAGAAAGACATCCAGATGGTTCCGTACAAGATCGTCAAGGCGGACAACAGCGACGCCTGGGTTGAAGTGAACGGTCAGAAAATGGCCCCGCCACAGATCTCGGCTGAAATTCTCAAGAAGATGAAAAAGACCGCCGAAGACTACCTCGGTGAAGCCGTGACCGAAGCGGTGATCACCGTGCCGGCCTACTTCAACGACAGTCAGCGTCAGGCCACTAAAGATGCTGGCCGTATTGCTGGTCTGGACGTCAAGCGCATCATCAACGAGCCAACCGCTGCCGCACTGGCTTACGGTATGGACAAGGCCAAGGGCGACCACACGGTCATCGTTTATGACCTGGGTGGCGGTACTTTCGACGTTTCGGTTATTGAAATTGCCGAAGTCGATGGCGAGCATCAGTTCGAAGTGTTGGCCACCAACGGTGACACTTTCCTCGGTGGTGAGGATTTCGATATTCGCCTGATCGACTACCTCGTCGACGAATTCAAGAAAGAAAGCGGCATGAACCTCAAGGGTGACCCGCTGGCCATGCAGCGCCTGAAAGAAGCTGCTGAGAAGGCCAAGATCGAGCTGTCTTCCAGTCAATCGACCGACGTTAACCTGCCGTACATCACTGCCGATGCCAGCGGTCCTAAGCACCTCAACGTGAAGATTTCCCGCGCCAAGCTGGAGTCGCTGGTGGAAGATCTGGTGCAGCGCACCATCGAGCCATGCCGCATTGCCTTGAAAGATGCGGGCATTGATATCGGCGCGATCAACGACGTGATTCTGGTCGGTGGTCAGACCCGCATGCCGTTGGTGCAGAAGCTGGTAACCGAGTTCTTCGGCAAAGAAGCCCGTAAAGACGTTAACCCGGACGAAGCCGTAGCCATGGGCGCAGCCATTCAGGGTGCGGTGCTGGCTGGTGACGTGAAAGACGTGTTGCTGCTCGACGTATCGCCGCTGACCCTGGGTATCGAAACCATGGGCGGCGTGATGACTGCGCTGATCGAAAAGAACACCACCATCCCGACCAAGAAATCGCAGGTGTTTTCCACTGCCGACGACAATCAGAGCGCTGTGACTATTCACGTGCTGCAGGGTGAGCGTAAGCAGGCCAGCGGTAACAAGTCGCTGGGTAAATTTGACCTGGCTGAGATTCCGCCAGCGCCACGTGGCGTGCCGCAGATCGAAGTGACCTTCGATATTGATGCCAACGGCATTCTGCATGTCGGCGCTAAAGACAAGGCCACCGGCAAGACGCAGTCCATCGTGATCAAGGCCAACTCCGGTCTGTCCGAGGAAGAAATCGAGCAGATGGTGCGCGACGCCGAAGCTAACGCTGAGGAAGACCGCAAGTTCGAAGAGTTGGCCGGTGCCCGCAACCAAGGCGATCAGCTGGTGCACGCCACCCGCAAGATGATCACCGAGGCTGGCGACAAGGCCACTGCTGACGAGAAGACTGCAATCGAAGCGGCGCTGAGCGCACTGGAAGTGGCAGTGAAGGGCGACGACAAGGCTGAAGTCGAAGCCAAGATGACCGCGCTGTCCGAAGTGACCGCTCCGTTGGCGCAGAAGATGTACGCCGAGCAGCCACAGCCAGGTGCTGCCGAGCAAGGTGCTGAGCAAGCTCAAGACGCTGGTGACGACGTGGTCGATGCTGAGTTCGAAGAAGTCAAAGACAACAAGTAAGCGCAAGCTTATGCCGCTTTGGCCGGGTGTGACGCGAGTTGCGCCCGGCATGATTCGCCGCGCGGGAGCTTGCTCCCGCGTTGGCGTGTCTGGAGTAGACGATTTTAAGGTGTTGAAGACTTATGGCTAAACGTGACTTTTACGAGGTGCTCGGTGTTGAGCGCGGTGTCAGCGAGGCGGAGCTGAAAAAGGCTTACCGTCGCCTGGCCATGAAGCATCACCCGGACCGCAACCCCGACGATAAAGCCGCGGAGGAGAAGTTCAAGGAAGCCAACGAGGCTTACGAAGTGCTCTCCGACGCGGCCAAGCGCTCAGCGTACGATCAATACGGGCATGCCGGCGTTGATCCGCAGATGGGTGGCGGTGGTGGCCCAGGTGGGGCGAACTTCTCCGACATCTTCGGTGATGTATTTAGCGACTTCTTCGGTGGTGGCGGTGGTCGTGGCGGTTCGCGGGGCGGCGCACAGCGCGGCAGTGACCTGCGTTACACCCTCGAGTTGGACCTGGAAGAAGCGGTACGCGGTACCACGGTCACTATTCGTGTGCCGACGCTGGTCAACTGCAAGCCATGCGATGGCTCGGGCGCGAAGAAGGGCACCACGCCAGTAACCTGTACCACCTGCGGCGGTATTGGCCAGGTGCGCATGCAGCAGGGCTTCTTCTCGGTGCAGCAGACCTGCCCGCGTTGCCATGGCCAGGGCAAGATGATCACTGATCCGTGTGGCTCCTGCCACGGTCATGGCCGGGTAGAAGAGCACAAGACCCTGTCGGTGAAAGTGCCGGCTGGTGTTGATACCGGCGACCGCATCCGTCTGACGGGTGAGGGTGAGGCGGGTGCCATGGGCGGCCCGGCGGGTGACCTGTATGTGGTGGTGAATGTGCGTGAGCACGCGATCTTCCAGCGTGATGGCAAACACCTGTACTGCGAAGTGCCGATCAGCTTTGCCGATGCCGCCCTGGGTGGCGAGCTGGAAGTGCCAACCCTGGATGGTCGGGTCAAGCTGAAGATTCCCGAAGGCACGCAAACCGGCAAGATGTTCCGCCTGCGTGGCAAAGGCGTGGCGCCGGTGCGTGGCGGCGGTGCGGGCGATCTGATGTGCAAGGTGGCGGTGGAAACGCCGGTCAAGCTCGACAAGCGTCAGCGTGAACTGCTCGATGAGTTCCGCAAAACCCTGGAAGGCGACAGCTCACACTCGCCCAAAGCCAATGGCTGGTTCGAAGGCGTGAAGCGCTTCTTCGGCGACCTGTAAACACCCGTGGCAGGCTGCGCCGGCCGTTGGTCGCCGCCTGTCACGCAGCTAGGAGCATAAGGCTATGCAACGTATTGCTGTGATGGGCGCCGCCGGGCGCATGGGTAAAACCCTGATCGAGGCCGTGCAGCTGGCGGATGGCGCAAGCCTGAGTGCGGCGGTTGATCGTGCTGACAGCAGCTTGGTCGGCGTGGATGTTGGCGAGTTGGTCGCGCAGGGCAAGATGGGCGTCAACCTGTCCGGCGATTTGCATGCGGTGCTCGATCAGTTTGATGTGCTGATCGACTTCACCCATCCCTCGGTCACTTTAAAGAACTTGGAGGTCTGCCGTCAGGCAGGCAAGGCGATGATCATCGGCACCACCGGCTTTTCGCCTGAGGAAAAACAACTGCTGGCCGATGCCGGCAAGCAGATCCCTATCGTCTTCGCCGCCAACTTCAGTGTCGGCGTCAATCTCTGCCTGAAACTGCTGGATACCGCCGCGCGGGTGCTGGGCGATGATGTCGATATCGAAATCATCGAAGCCCACCATCGACATAAGGTCGATGCACCGTCCGGTACGGCTTTACGCATGGGTGAGGTGGTGGCGAATGCCTTGGGCCGTGATCTACAAAAGGTTGCGGTGTATGGGCGTGAAGGTCAGACCGGTGCGCGCGAGCGCGAAACCATCGGCTTTGCCACTGTGCGTGCCGGTGATGTGGTGGGTGATCACACTGTTTTGTTCGCCGCTGATGGTGAGCGCGTGGAGATCACGCACAAGGCCTCGAGCCGCATGACTTTTGCCAAAGGTGCGGTGCGCGCGGCCCTTTGGCTGCAGGGTCGTCAGCCTGGGCTATACGACATGCAGGACGTTCTGGGGCTTAACTGAGGCATTCTGTCGCAGTAGTGGCTTTTGCCTTGGTCTTAGTCGCAACGGTGGTGGACCAAAAAGGCAGATTCCTGTAAGCTTTCTGCTTTAGTGTGTCCACTAAAGTTGCGCAGAATGAATCAGATAAAAAGCGGGGTGACGGTGCATACGTCATCCCGCTTTTTTACAATCTGCGTTTGCTTCACGATTTGATCTCCGGAGGTTTTCTTGAGTAAGCCAGCCCTTAAACCTGCCATTTTGGCTCTTGCTGATGGCAGTATTTTTCGCGGCGAGGCCATCGGTGCCGATGGCCAAACTATTGGAGAGGTGGTTTTTAACACCGCCATGACCGGCTATCAGGAAATCCTTACCGATCCTTCCTATGCCCAGCAGATCGTTACCTTGACCTATCCGCACATCGGCAATACCGGCACCACGCCGGAAGACGCCGAGTCCAGTCAGGTCTGGGCCGCCGGCTTGATCATTCGCGATTTGCCGCTGACCTCCAGCAACTGGCGTAACAAACAGCCACTGGATGAATACCTGAAAGAGCACGGCACGGTCGCCATTGCCGGTATCGACACCCGACGCCTGACCCGCATTCTGCGCGAGAAGGGTTCGCAGAATGGCTGCATTCTGGTGGGCGATGATGCCACTGAAGAAAAAGCGCTGGAGCTGGCGCGCAGCTTCCCTGGCCTCAAGGGCATGGATCTGGCCAAAGTGGTCAGCTGCACTGAGCGCTATGAGTGGCGCTCCAACGTGTGGAACCTGCAAAACGACAGCCATCCGGAAGTTCCGGCCAGTGAGCTGAAGTATCACGTGGTGGCCTATGACTACGGTGTTAAGTGGAACATCCTGCGCATGCTGGTTGAGCGCGGTTGCCGAGTGACAGTGGTGCCGGCGCAGACGCCTGCTGCTGATGTACTGGCGCTGAGCCCGGACGGTGTATTCCTGTCCAATGGCCCGGGTGACCCCGAGCCGTGTGATTACGCCATTACCGCGATTAAGCAGGTGCTGGAAACCGATATCCCGGTATTCGGCATCTGCCTCGGCCACCAATTGCTGGCCCTGGCCTCCGGTGCCAAAACCCTGAAAATGGGCCACGGCCACCACGGTGCCAACCACCCGGTGCAGGATCTAGACACCGGCGTGGTAATGATCACCAGCCAGAACCATGGCTTTGCCGTGGATGAAGACAGCCTGCCGAGCAACCTGCGCGCGATTCACAAATCGCTGTTTGATGGTTCCCTGCAAGGCATCGAGCGTACTGATAAGGACGCCTTCAGCTTCCAGGGTCACCCGGAGGCCAGTCCAGGCCCGGCGGACGTTGCGCCGTTGTTTGATCGCTTTATCGAAACCATGGCCAAGCGCCGTTAAACCCGCCGACTGACCCCAGGATTCGAGAGAAAGAACATGCCAAAACGTACAGACATAAAAAGCATCCTGATCCTCGGCGCTGGCCCGATTGTTATCGGCCAGGCCTGCGAGTTCGATTACTCCGGTGCCCAGGCGTGTAAAGCGCTGAAAGAAGAGGGCTACCGCGTCATTCTGGTGAACTCCAACCCCGCTACCATCATGACCGACCCGGCCATGGCTGACGCCACCTATATCGAGCCGATCAAATGGGCCACGGTGGCCAAGATCATCGAGAAGGAGCGCCCCGACGCCCTGTTGCCAACCATGGGTGGCCAGACCGCGCTGAACTGCGCACTGGATCTGGAAAAGCACGGCGTCCTGGAAAAATTCGGCGTCGAGATGATCGGTGCCAACGCCGACACCATCGATAAGGCCGAAGACCGTTCGCGCTTTGACAAGGCGATGAAAGACATCGG
>JAWWDH010000176.1:0-6756 GCA_033720015.1 Pseudomonas sp. | reverse complement strand
GCACGCACGGCGCGCAGCAAATCGATACCTGTCATGCCCGGCATGTTCCAGTCCGTTACCAAAAAGTCGAAGCTACCGCTTTGCAGCATTGGCAACGCCGTAGTGCCATCATCGGCCTCTGCGGTGTTGGTGAACCCCAAGACACGCAGGAGGTTCTTGCTGATACCACGCATCGATGAAAAGTCATCAACGATGAGGATTTACATGGTCTTGTCCAAGTCGACCTCCGTACAGTCCCAGCGCACCCAGCAACCTGCATGCGCCTTTAATCGTGAAACCAGCAGCGTTAGCGAAGCAACTCAGTGTGCGCGCCACTCACCCAGGCGGGCGCGCAGACGAGCGGCACACTGACTGTGCAGTTGGCTTACGCGTGATTCGCTAACCCCCAACACTGCGCCGATCTCTTTAAGGTTCAATTCTTCATCGTAATACAGTGCTAACACCAAGCGCTCGCGCTCCGGCAGGTTGCCGATGGCATCCGCCAAGGCCGCCTGAAAGCGTTCATCTTCCAGATCACGAGAAGGTTCGAGGTGGTGGCTGCCAGCGTCTTCACCCAGCTCGCCATGCTCGCCGTCCTGTAACAGGTCGTCGAAACTGAACAGGCGGCTGCCTAAAGTGTCGCCAAGAATGCCGTAGTAATCTTCGAGACTCAATTGGAGTTCGGCCGCAACCTCTTGATCTTTAGCGTCTCTACCGGTTCTGGCCTCAACTTTTCGAATGGCATCGCTGACCATGCGGCTATTGCGATGCACAGAACGCGGTGCCCAATCGCCTTTGCGCACCTCATCGAGCATGGAACCGCGAATGCGGATGCCGACGAACGTCTCGAAGCTGGCACCTTTACTGGAGTCGTATTTTTTTGACGCTTCGAGCAGGCCGATCATTCCGGCCTGAATCAAATCGTCAACCTGCACACTGGCCGGTAAGCGCGCCAACAGGTGATAGGCAATGCGTTTGACCAGAGGCGCATAGCGCTCGATCAACTGGTGCTGGGAATCCTGCGCCTGCGCTTTGCTATACATACGAAGTCCAGAGGCTGCTGTCATATGGCCGGATCCGCAATCGGTTGCTGCACCAGACGCTCAACGAAAAACTCCAAATGGCCACGCGGGTTGGCCGGTAACGGCCAGGCGTCGACTTTCTGGGCTATCGCCTTGAACGCCAGTGCGCACTTCGAACGCGGGAAGGCTTCGTAAACCGCGCGCTGCTTCTGCACGGCCTTGCGCACTGATTCGTCGTACGGCACTGCGCCCACATACTGCAGGGCAACGTCGAGAAAACGATCAGTAACTTTAGTCAACTTAGCAAAGAGGTTACGGCCTTCCTGCGGGGTATGGGCCATATTGGCCAGGACCCGAAAACGATTCATGCCATGGTCACGGTTGAGCAATTTGATCAACGCATAAGCATCGGTGATCGAGGTCGGCTCGTCGCACACCACCACCAGCACTTCCTGCGCGGCACGGACGAAGCTGACGACACCATCTCCAATCCCAGCGGCGGTGTCGATAATCAGCACATCGAGGTTATCGCTGATATCGCTGAAGGCCTGGATCAGTCCGGCATGCTGCATGGGCGACAGCTGCACCATGCTCTGAATGCCGGATGCAGCGGGGACGATGCGAATACCACCAGGGCCCTGCAACAGCACATCGCGCAGCTCGCACTCGCCACTGATAACGTCTTCCAGAGTGCGCTTGGCACTCAACCCCAACAATACGTCGACGTTGGCCAAGCCCAGGTCGGCGTCCATCAACATGACCCGGCGCCCCAGATCAGCCAAGGCCAATGCAAGGTTCACCGAGACGTTGGTCTTGCCGACGCCACCTTTGCCGCCGGTCACCGCAATCACCTGTACGGGATGCATACCCATAATTTCTAACACCTTGTCTAACTTCGACTGGAGCCACTTGGTCGGCTAAGCACCGCTCAATTCCAACTACATTTCGCTTAACTAACGTGCCGTGCGGGCTGCTGGTAAAGGCCGGAAAACATCTCCGCCATCGTATCCTCACTCGGTTCTTCGGTCGCCTGCAGCCCAACGGCCCGGCTGACCAACTGATGACTGCGCGGAATCTGCAAATCATCGGGAATGCGTGGCCCATCCGTTAGATAGGCTACCGGTAGACGTTGGCTAATAGCCAGTCCTAAAACCTCACCCAAGCTGGTGGCTTCATCGGCTTTGGTGACAATACAGCCGGCCAGACCGCAGCGCTTGTAGCTATGGTAGGCGGCTTTGAGCACTTGGCCTTGGCTGGTTGCAGCCATCACCAGATAGTTTTTTGCGTTGACGCCACGGCTGGCCAAGGCTTCCAGCTGCATGCGCAGCGCCGGATCATTGGCCGGCAAGCCGGCGGTATCGATCAACACCACACGCTTGCGCGCCAGCGGTGCCAGGGCCTGAGTCAACGACTGGCCGGGATCGACCAGGGTGACCGGCACATTAAGGATACGCCCCAAGGTTTTGATCTGCTCCTGCGCGCCGATGCGGTAGCTGTCAAGGCTGACCAAGGCGATATGCTGCGCGCCGTACTTCAGCACGTAGCGAGCGGCCAACTTGGCTAGGGTGGTGGTCTTGCCCATGCCGGCTGGCCCCACCAGGGCAATCACGCCACCGTCTTCCATGGGTTCTTGCTGCGGCGTCTTGATCGCATGAGCCAGATGCGCCAATAGCATGCGCCAGGCCTGACGCGGCTCGGCAATATTCGCGACGCGGTCAAGCAGCGCTTTCGACAGATCAGCGGAGAGGCCCATGCGCTGCAGACGACGCCACAGATTGGCTTGCTGCGGCTGGCGGTTCTGCAACTGGCCCCAGGCAATCGAACCCAGTTGCACTTCAATCAGCTCACGCAGGCCATGCAGCTCAAAGCGCATCGCGTCCAGAGCCCCCTGATCGGTGGCGGCAGACGACGAGCGCGTTGGAAGCAGAGCGTCAGCCAAGCTATCGCCTGGCGCGCCGGCTGCAGCGCCAAACAACTGGCGGTCTTTACCGGCGTCGACCTGGCCGCGCGTACTCAGCTCGGCCTGGGCCGTGGCGATTTTCGCCTGAGTCTTGCGCAATTCGGCTTCCAGCGCCGGATTAGGCTGGCGAGCGGGGGCAGCAGGCACTTGATAATCCAGCGCGGCAGTCAGCTCGACACCGCCGGCAACCCGGCGATTGCCAATGATCGAGGCATCGGCACCCAGCTCATCACGAACCAACTTCATGGCAGTGCGCATATCGGCGGCGAAAAAGCGTTTGACCTGCATGGCCTGTAACCTCGGTTAGTTCTGCCCCACCGTCGCAACGATGGTGACCTGCTTGTTATCCGGAATTTCCTGGTATGCCAGTACATGGATACTCGGAACCGCCAGCCGCGCGAATCGCGAGAGCATCGCCCGGACCGGACCGGCTACCAGCAGGATCACTGGCTTGCCGAGCATTTCCTGGCGCTGCGCCGCCTCCACTAGGGATCGCTGCAGCTTCTCGGCCATGCCCGGCTCCAGGAGAATCCCATCCTCGGAGCCTTGACCGGCCTTCTGAATACTATTTAGCAATATCTGTTCCAACCTTGGCTCAAGGGTGATCACAGGCAGCTCCGGCTCTAGTCCCACAATGCTTTGCACAATGGCGCGGGCCAACGCGACGCGCACTGCAGACACCATCACGGCGGGATCTTGACTCTTCACCGAGACATTGGCGATGGCCTCGGCAATGGTACGGATATCACGCACCGGCACCTGCTCCTGCAGCAGGCTTTGCAGCACCTTGAGCAAGGTCGACAGGGAAATCATCCCTGGCACCAGTTCCTCAGCCAGCTTGGGCGAGCTCTTGGCCAGCAGCTGCATCAACTGCTGCACCTCTTCATGGCCGAGCAGCTCATGGGCATGTTTATGCAACACCTGATTAAGGTGGGTGGCGACCACGGTGCTGGCATCGACCACGGTGTAACCAAGGGATTGCGCCTGGTCACGCTGATTCGGGTCGATCCATACGGCCTCCAGGCCAAATGCCGGGTCTTTGCCCGCAATCCCGTTGAGCGGGCCAAATACCTGGCCTGGGTTAATCGCCAGCTCGCGATCCGGATACACCTCAGCCTCAGCCACGCTGACGCCCATCAGGGTCAGACGGTAAGCACTGGGCTGCAGATCGAGGTTGTCGCGGATATGCACCGAGGGCATGAGAAAGCCCATCTCCTGGGAAAGCTTCTTGCGCACACCCTTGATCCGCGCCAACAGCTGCCCCCCCTGGTTACGGTCAACCAGGGGAATCAGGCGATAGCCCACCTCCAGGCCGACCATGTCCACCGGGGTTACATCGTCCCAACCCAACTCCTTGACCTCTTGCGCCTTCTGCGCCGGCAGCAGCTCCTGTTGCCGCTGCACTTCCTTGACTTCATTTTCTTTAGTCGTGCGCTGCTTGTTGGCGATCCAATACGCAGCCCCAGCAGCCACCAGGCCCAGGCTGATAAAGGAGAAGTGCGGCATGCCCGGCACCAGGCCCATGGCGATCATCACCGCACCGGTCACCGCCAGCGCGCGCGGTGAGGCGAACATCTGCCGGTTGACCTGCGCGCCCATGTCTTCCGAGCTAGAAACGCGGGTCACCATGATCGCCGCAGCCGTGGACAGCAGCAGCGAAGGAATCTGCGCTACCAGGCCATCACCAATGGTCAGCAAGGTGTAGATGCGCCCTGCGTCGGCAAAGCTCAGGTCATGCTGGAAGATCCCGATGGCAATACCGCCGATCAGGTTGATAAACAGAATCAGCAAGCCGGCAATCGCATCACCGCGCACGAACTTGCTGGCACCGTCCATGGAGCCGTAGAAGTCGGCTTCCTGGGAAACCTCACTGCGCCGCAGTTTGGCCATTTCCTGATCGATCAGCCCGGCATTGAGGTCGGCGTCAATCGCCATCTGCTTACCTGGCATGGCGTCCAGGGTAAACCGCGCGCTGACTTCAGAGATGCGCCCTGCACCCTTGGTGACCACCACGAAGTTGATGATCATGAGGATAGCGAACACCACGATACCGACCACGTAGTTACCGCCGATCACCACCTCACCGAAGGCCTGAATCACCTTACCGGCGGCATCATGACCATCTTGGCCATTGAGCAGCACCACCCGCGTCGAAGCGACGTTAAGCGCCAGGCGCAGCAAAGTCGCGGCCAGCAAAATGGTTGGGAAAACGGCGAAATCCAGCGGGCGCAAGGCATAGATTGCCACCAGCAACACGACGATCGACAGGGCGATACTGAAGGTAAACAGCACATCGAGCAGGAAGGGCGGAATCGGCAGCATAACCATGCCGAGCATGACCAGCAGCATCAGCGGTATACCCAGGTTGCCCTGCTTTAACCCCGACAGGTTGCTGCGCACATCACCGATCATTTGTGAGCGATCTATTGCCACACCACTACCCCAGCCAGTTCAATCTTTTGACGCTTTACGCGCCTCTGGGGAGGGAATTGCAAGAAGCTGTCCAACTTTGCCTGGCGTAGGCAAACAACAGCTAAATGCTGTGATTGCAGTGAGCGATCACTCGTCGCGGCGTAGATCCGGCGGGATCGGCATATCAGGCAGAGGCCCCGGACGTTTGCCTTTACCCGCCTGGTACTGGCGCAGCTGGTAGACGTAGGCCAGCACCTGGGCAATCGCCAGATACAGCCCCGCAGGGATCTCCTGATCCAGCTCGGTGGAGTAAAACACCGCCCGCGCCAGCGCCGGAGACTCCAGCACCATGACCTTGTGCTCATTGGCGATTTCGCGAATCTTCAATGCCGTGAAGTCACCACCCTTGGCCAGCAACACCGGTGCGCTGCCCTTGGCAGGGTCGTATTTCAAGGCCACGGCAAAGTGCGTTGGGTTGGTGATCACCACGTCGGCGTCTGGCACCGACTGCATCATGCGCCGCTCGGCCATTTCGCGCTGCAACTGACGAATACGCTGCTTGACCTCCGGCTTACCCTCGCTGTCCTTGTACTCGTCGCGTACTTCCTGCTTGGTCATCATCAGCTTCTGCTTGCTGCTCCAGAGCTGGAACGGCACATCGACAGCCGCAATCAGAATCAACCCGCAAGACATCCACAGCGCGCTCCAGCCCACCACAGTCATCGAGTGCATAATCGCCGACTCGATCGGTTCATGGACAATCGCCAGCAGGTCATCCTGCCAAGCCGACAACACCGTAACCCCTACCAGCAGAATCAGCACAAACTTGGCCAAGGCCTTGAGCAATTCGACCAGCGCCTGGGTGGAAAACATGCGCTTAAGCCCCGCCAACGGATTCATCCGGCTGGCTTTAGGGGCCATGGCACTGGCAGAAAAAAGCCAGCCGCCTAGGGAGATCGGCCCGACGATAGAGGCAATCAGCAGCAGGATAAATAACGGGAACAGCGCCTCAAGGGCAATCTGCCCGGAAGCCGAAAGCCACAGCGCCATGCTGCGCTCATCCATGATGACCTCGCGCGGCAGGGAGAAATTGCCATGCATGATTTCCAGCATGGAGTTACCCATGCTGCCGCCAAACGCCAGCAGGCCGCCAAAGCCGCCAAGGGTTACGGCGAGAGTATTAAGCTCTTTGGAGCGGGCAATTTGGCCCTTCTCACGGGATTCGCGTAAGCGTTTCTCCGTGGGTTCCTCGCTTTTATCGGCACCGCTCTCGGATTCGGCCATGGATTAACCCGACCTCGCCATTTCACGGAGAAACTGCAAAGCCTCGCTGGCGAACACTTGGTACTGGGCAAGAATATCGCTCATGCCAATCCACACGAT
>JAWWDH010000175.1:0-6774 GCA_033720015.1 Pseudomonas sp. | reverse complement strand
CTACGTCGGCGCAGGCATTAACTACACCTGGTTCTTCGACACCAAGCTAAGCAGCGAGGCAGAAAGCAAAGGCTTCAGCGGCCTGGACATGCAGGACTCCTGGGGCCTGGCGGCGCAAGTGGGTATGGACTACCTGCTGACTGACAACATCATGCTCAATGCCCAAGTGCGTTACATCGATATCGAGACCACCGGCACCACCTCATTCGGCGGCCAGCAGGTCAAAGTCGACGTCGATGTCGACCCGCTCGTTTACATGGTCGGTCTGGGCTACAAGTTCTAAGACTAAACGGCAGAAAAAAGCCGGCCTATGTGGCCGGCTTGTTCGTTTACCTACGCCTCAAGACTGCGCTAACAAACGCCGTAAACCTTCTTGCATAAGCGTTGCTTGGGGGAGCTGATAGTGCACTTGCAAACGCTGGTTATTCGCGCGCGAATGGCGAATATCGCCGGCACGCGGCGCCTGGTAACTAACGGCAGGCAAGCCGCCGCATAGCTGGCCAATTTCTGCCAGCAACTGGTTCAAACTGACCGCCTGATTCCAGCCGACATTCACCGCCCCCGCCACCACTTGCGGCGCATTCAGCGCCTGCATCAGCAAGACCACCAAATCGGCGACAAAAAAGAAGTCACGGGTCTGCTCACCATCACCAAACACGCTGATCGGCAGACCCTGCTGGGTACGCTGAGTGAAGATGCTGATCACCCCAGAATACGGCGACGACGGATCCTGGCGCGGCCCGAAGATATTGAAGAAGCGGAAGATCGCCGGCTCCAGAGCGTGCTGACGGCGATAGAAGTCCAGGTACTGCTCACTCGCCAGCTTGTCAGCCGCATAGGGCGTCAGCGGAGCCTTCGCCGTATCCTCATCAATCGCCTGGCCTTCACCATTATTGCCGTAGACCGCCGCACTGGAGGCAAACAGCACGCGCTTGACGCCATGCAGGCGCATCGCCTCGCAGACGTTCAGGGTGCCGACAAAATTGCTCTGATGGGTGCTCACCGGATCGTCCACCGACGCCTGCACCGACGCCACCGCAGCCAAGTGCGCCACCGCCGCGCAACCCGCCACCGC
Organism: Pseudomonas sp.; assembly: GCA_033720015.1. Lineage (GTDB taxonomy): Bacteria > Pseudomonadota > Gammaproteobacteria > Pseudomonadales > Pseudomonadaceae > Aquipseudomonas. The sequence continues at coordinate 5,699 of JAWWDH010000175.1, read as the reverse complement.
CTGAGCCACGACAGCCGCATCGGCCACGTCACCCTGAATAAACTGCAGCCGGGGATTATCCAGCGGCAGGTTCGCCAGCCGGCCCATCGACAGGTTATCCAGCACGCGCACATGGCGACCCTGTGCCAGCAACGCGTCGACCAAATGCGAGCCGATAAAGCCGGCTCCCCCAGCAACCAAGATAGGGCGGGAATCAGACATGGCGGTAGTAGCGATCCAGTAGGCTCGGCAAACCCGAGCGCCAGGCGCGCGGCTTAATACCAAAGGTGTGCAGAATTTTCTTGCAGGACAACACCGCATGCTGCGGCTCTTCGGCAGCATCCGTACGGGCGCTGTGGGCCTGCGGGCTCAGCTCGTCGATCAGGTTGCTACGGAAGTTGCGCGCCTCACTGAGTACGGCCTGTCCCAGCGCCAGCGACGTGGTCGCCTCATGCCCGCCGTAATGATAGGTGCCCCACAAGGGCGTCTGGCAATCCAACTGCTTGAGTACAGCAAGAATCACCCGGGCGGCATCGTCGACCGGAGTCGGGTTACCCCGCCGGTCATCGGCCAACAACAGCGGCGAATCCTCTGCAGCGCGCACAAGAAAACGCCCGAGCAAGCCATTGGCACTGTCGTCCAGTAACCAGCCAAAGCGCAGCAATACATGTCGCGGACAGGTGGCGCGCACGCGCTGCTCGAAACGCCAGAGTGCCGAGCCACGCACGCCAAGCGGCTGAGTCTCTTCTTTCTCGCTGTAGGCGGTGGCACGCACACCATCGAAGACGCGATAACTGGACGGCTGCAGCAGGCGTATCTGGTGATGCTGGCAGAGTTCAGCAAGACGCTCGACGGAACGCTCCTGGGCAGCAAATTGCGCCTCGCTCACGTCTTCGGCCTGGAACCAGTCGAAGTAGTAGGCAAGGTTGATCAAGGCATCTGGACGGGTGTCATCCAGCAACTGGGTCAGGCTGGCAGGATCCCAGCCTGACTCCGGCGGTTTGGGTGCGAGAAAACTGATGTCTTCTTCAGCGCCAAGACGGATCAACGCCTGCCCTAACGCATTACCGCCACCCAGCAGCATCAGCCGCATACGCATAATTGAGCGCTAACTCAGCTAATTAAAACGGGATATCGTCATCAAAACTGTCGAAATCCGGCGCAGGCTGAGCCGCCGGCTGCGGGGCTGGACGCGGCGCAGGCTGCTGTGGCGCGCGCTGAGGTGCAGCTGGACGCTGCTGACGCGATGCGGAATCGCCACCGGCGTTATCCGGACGACCGCCGAGCAGCTGCATGGTGCCCTGCATATCCACAACGATTTCAGTGGTGTAACGCTTGATGCCGTCTTTTTCCCACTCACGCGTTTGCAGCTTGCCTTCGATATACACCTGCGAACCTTTGCGCAGGTATTCGCCGGCAATTTCCGCAACTTTGCCGAACATCGAAACGCGGTGCCATTCAGTCTTCTCGACCTTCTGCCCGGTTTGCTTGTCGGTCCACTGCTCGCTGGTGGCCAGGCTCAGGTTGGTGACCGCGTTGCCATTTGGCAGGTAGCGGGTTTCCGGGTCCTGTCCGCAGGTACCGACCAGAATGACTTTGTTAACCCCACGGGCCATAACGTTCTCCTAGGCTTTCAGCACGTCACCGGCGCCGGCTCTATCAGGCGCTCAAGGGACGTACGATCCAATTGTTGGGTATCCACTTTGATATAGATGGCCGCTTCATCACGTGCCACTACGGCATCCGCCACTCCGGGCACTGCCTGTAAACGCTCGGCCAGCCCAGCTTCTCGCAAGGCTGCCGCTGAAAGCGGCAGGCGCAGGCTGGTTACATACGGCGGTTCGCGCATAGTAACAGCAAAGGCCAGCCAAAAAAGAGCCAGTAAGGCACAGCCCGCAAACACGCCCGACAGGCTGTAGTGCTGATATAACCAACCACCGAGGATGCCGCCGATGGCCGCACCGAGGAACTGACTGGTGGAATACACCCCCATCGCCGTGCCTTTGCCACCGGCCGGCGCCACCTTACTGATCAACGAAGGCAGCGACGCCTCCAACAGGTTAAACGCCGTGAAAAACACCACCGTGCCCAGCACCAGTGCACGCAGGCTGGTGCCAAACCACCAGAAGAACAGCTCACACAGCAGCAATACGCTCACCGCGCCGATCAGCACATGCTTCATGCGGCGCTTTTTCTCGCCGTAGATGATAAACGGCACCATAGCGAAGAACCCAACCAACAGCGCGGTCAGGTAGACCCACCAATGCTCCTCCTTGGCCAGCCCGCCCTGCTCCACCAGCGCCAGCGGCAAGGCGATAAAGCTGGCCATCAGGATGGCATGCAGCACCAAAATGCCGCCGTCCAGGCGCAGCAGGTCGGCGTGTTTGAGCGTCGGCAGCAACGCCTGCGTGCTCACCCGCGACTCGCGATGCTGCAACGGTCCGCCGGAAGACGGCACTAAGCCAGCGACGATAACGATGCCCAGCAGCGCCATCGCTGCGGTGGCGAGAAACAACCCAGACAGACCAAAGGCTCGGGTCAGCAGCGGCCCAACCACCATGGCCACGGCAAATGACGCGCCGATGCTCATGCCGATCATGGCCATGGCCTTGGTCCGATGCTGCTCGCGGGTCAGGTCAGACAACAGCGCCATCACCGCCGCCGAGATCGCCCCGGCACCTTGCAGCACCCGCCCGGCAATCACCCCCCAGATCGAATCGGCATTCGCCGCCAGCAGGCTACCGGCGGCAAAGATCACCAGCCCGGCATAAATCACCGGACGGCGGCCGATACGGTCGCAGAGCATGCCAAAAGGAATCTGCAAAAACGCCTGAGTCAGCCCATAGGCACCAATGGCCAGACCGATTAAAGCAGGCGTGCTGCCCTGCAGCTCCATGCCATAGGTCGCCAACACCGGCAGCACCATAAACATACCGAGCATGCGGAACGCGAACACCAGCGCCAGGCCACCGGCCGCGCGGGTTTCACTGCCGCTCATGCGCTCGCTGTGCGGATCATGCATGGGAAACGCCCTGTCGAAATAGGCGGCGATTCTAGCAGCCTCGATGGGTGCGGCACAGCAGTGACGCTTTGCCGCGCCCGCCTTTGGCCCCGTATACTCGGTGGTTTTCCGCCCGCCATGCGAGGCTGCTGTTTGTGGACAAGATTCTGATCCGGGGTGCGCGCACCCATAACCTGAAAAATATCGACCTGACCCTGCCGCGCGACAAGCTAATCGTGATCACCGGCCTATCTGGCTCTGGCAAGTCATCGCTGGCCTTCGACACCCTCTACGCTGAGGGGCAGCGCCGTTACGTCGAATCACTCTCGGCCTACGCCCGGCAGTTCCTGTCGATGATGGAAAAACCCGACGTCGACACCATCGAAGGCCTGTCGCCGGCAATCTCCATTGAACAGAAATCCACCTCGCACAATCCGCGCTCGACCGTCGGCACCATCACTGAAATCTATGACTACCTGCGCCTGCTCTACGCCCGCGCCGGCATTCCGCGCTGCCCGGACCACGACCTGCCACTGGAAGCGCAAACCGTCAGCCAGATGGTCGACCAGGTTCTAGCCCTGCCCGAAGGCAGCAAGCTGATGCTGCTGGCCCCGGTGATTCGCGAGCGCAAAGGCGAACACCTGGCAATTTTCGATGAACTGCGCGCCCAGGGCTTCGTCCGCGTACGAGTTAACGGCAAGATTTACGAGCTGGACGAACTGCCGAAACTCGACAAGCAGAAAAAACACAGCATCGATGCCGTGGTCGACCGTTTCAAAGCTCGCGGCGATCTGCAGCAACGCCTGGCCGAATCCTTCGAAACCGCCTTGAAACTAGCCGATGGATTAGCCTTGATCGCGCCAATGGAAGGCGAGCAAGGGGAAGAGATCATCTTCTCAGCACGCTTCGCCTGCCCGACCTGCGGCCACTCGATCAGCGAGTTGGAACCCAAGCTGTTTTCCTTCAACAACCCCGCCGGCGCCTGCCCAACCTGCGACGGCCTGGGGGTTAAGCAGTTCTTTGACATCAAACGCCTGGTCAATGGCGAGATGACCCTAGCCGAGGGTGCAATCCGCGGCTGGGATCGACGCAACGTATATTACTTCCAGATGCTCGGCTCCCTCGCCGCACATTACGGCTTCAGCCTGGAAGTCCCGTTCGACGAACTCAGCGCCGAGCACCAGAAGTGCATCCTGTTCGGCAGCGGCACGCAAAACGTCGACTTCAAATACCTCAACGACCGTGGCGATATCGTCAAGCGCTCGCACCCCTTCGAAGGCATCGTGCCGAACCTGGAGCGGCGCTACCGCGAAACCGAATCCACCAGCGTGCGTGAAGAGCTGGCCAAGTTCCTCAGCACTCAGGCCTGCCAAGATTGCCGCGGCACCCGCCTGCGCCGCGAAGCTCGCCACGTATGGGTCGGTGAGAAAACCCTGCCCGCCGTCAGCGGCATGCCGATTGGCGATGCCACCGAGTATTTCGGTAGCCTGGCGCTGCCTGGTCGGCGCGGCGAAATCGCTGAAAAAATCCTTAAGGAAATCCGCGAGCGCCTGCAGTTTCTAGTCAACGTCGGCCTCGATTACCTGACCTTGGACCGCAGCGCCGACACCCTTTCCGGCGGTGAAGCCCAGCGTATCCGCTTGGCCAGCCAGATTGGCGCCGGCTTGGTTGGGGTCATGTATATCCTCGACGAGCCATCCATCGGTTTGCATCAACGCGACAATGAGCGCTTGCTTGGCACCCTGCGTCACCTACGCGACATCGGTAACACGGTGATCGTGGTGGAGCACGACGAGGACGCCATCCGCATGGCTGACTACGTGGTGGATATCGGCCCTGGCGCTGGGGTTCATGGCGGTCAGATCGTCGCCCAGGGCACCGCCGCCGAAGTCATGGCGCATCCGGACTCACTGACCGGCAAGTACCTCTCCGGCCGCGTGAAAATCGCTGTACCGGCCAAGCGCACGCCACGCGACCCTAAACTTTCACTGACGATCAAGGGCGCACGCGGCAACAACCTACGCAATGTCGACCTGGATATTCCGATTGGCCTGCTGACTTGCGTGACCGGCGTATCCGGCTCGGGCAAATCGACCCTGATCAACAACACCCTCTATCCGCTGAGCGCCACTGCGCTTAACGGCGCGACGACCCTGGAAGCCGCCGCATACGACAGCATCGATGGTCTGCAACACTTGGACAAAGTCGTCGATATTGATCAGAGCCCGATTGGCCGCACGCCACGCTCCAACCCTGCGACCTATACCGGCCTGTTCACCCCAATCCGCGAGCTGTTCGCTGGCGTGCCGGAATCACGCTCACGCGGTTACGGCCCAGGGCGCTTCAGCTTCAACGTCAAGGGCGGGCGCTGCGAGGCCTGCCAGGGCGACGGCCTGATCAAGGTCGAGATGCACTTCCTACCGGACATCTACGTCCCCTGCGACGTGTGCAAGAGCAAGCGTTACAACCGCGAAACCCTGGTAGTGAAGTACAAGGGCAAAAGCATCACCGAAGTACTCGACATGACTATCGAGGAAGCGCGACTGTTCTTCGATGCCGTGCCGGCGCTGGCGCGAAAGCTGCAAACCCTGATGGATGTTGGCCTGTCCTATATCAAGCTGGGGCAGAGCGCGACCACCCTGTCCGGCGGCGAGGCGCAGCGGGTCAAGCTGAGTCGCGAACTAAGCAAGCGCGACACCGGCAAGACCCTGTACATCCT
>JAWWDH010000174.1:0-6833 GCA_033720015.1 Pseudomonas sp. | reverse complement strand
CGCCGAAGAGCACACCATCATCCGTCACGGCGCGCGTATTGCCGACATCGGTGGTGCCGCAGTCATCGAAGCCCTGCGTGATCAGGTACCCGAGTACGAAGTTGCCTTGCACGCTACCCAGGCAATGGTTCGCGAAATTGCCCGCACCTTCCCCGACGGCGAGCTGATGGATACCTGGACCTGGTTCCAGTCCGGCATCAACACCGACGGCGCACACAACCCGGTGACCAGCCGCAAGGTCAACAAGGGCGACATCCTTAGCTTAAATTGCTTCCCGATGATCGCCGGTTACTACACCGCGCTGGAACGCACCCTGTTCCTCGACCATTGCTCTGACGAGCACCTGCGTCTGTGGGAAGTCAACGTCCAAGTCCACGAAGCCGGTCTGAAGCTGATCAAGCCGGGCATGCGTTGCAGCGATATCGCTCACGAGCTGAACGAAATCTTCCTCCAGCACGACCTGCTGCAGTACCGCACCTTCGGCTACGGCCACTCGTTCGGCACCCTCAGCCACTACTACGGTCGCGAAGCTGGTCTAGAGCTGCGTGAAGACATCGATACAGTGCTGGAGCCGGGCATGGTGGTCTCCATCGAACCGATGATCATGCTGCCTGAAGGGCGCCCAGGTGCTGGCGGTTATCGCGAACACGACATCCTGATCGTCAATGAACAGGGCGCCGAGAACATCACCAAGTTCCCGTACGGCCCAGAACACAACATTATCCGCAAGTAATCCCAGCCAATGCCGTGCCCCTAGGGGCGCGGCAGTCCACCGTTGCTCACTTCAGGCCGCTTGGCCAGGAGGCAGTCAGGTGAAAACGTTAAATTGGCCTTCCGCATGGATAGCCTCCCCGCAAGTCGGCGCGCAGTGCCGGACCGGCTCGGGTATGGCTGCCTGTCGCACGACAAACATCTCCAGCCGGCTCAGTGACGCGGCGTCTTTCTCTTTGCTGGCATTCGCCAATGGCCGTGCCGGCCAGCGTGCATACGCTCGGCTCAACGGTGATGCTCTCGGCCTGAACGACGTCACTGCTCAGTTCTTGTCTGGACCTGCGCCCAAGCCTACGCAGTGTCAGCCAAAACCGTGGAGGCTCATCGCGACACAATATCCTGAACCGATTCAACCGCGCCGAAGCCAGCTGTGGCTGGCCGGGTAGCTGATGGTTGTTGTTAAGAAACGTTTCGTACTAATGCTGGTGCTCATTAAAAACAATTACAAAAAAGAGGTATTGATTATGAACTCCTGGGTACTCACCACCTTCATTGCGCTAAACCTCGCCATGCTCCTGATCGCTGGCGGAACCTATCTGTGCCGCAGTGCCAAAGAAAAATCCGGGCAGAGGGGCTAAGCACATGGACTCTTATGAAATCTTCAACTGGTGCCTGCTGATCGTGACCTTCGCGGTGATGATCGGTATTGGCTTTCTCTCCTCACGCAAAGTCAAGGACAGCGACGAAGGTGGCTTCTTGCTTGCTGGTCGTAGCCTCGGTGCCTTTGTCGGCGCCAGTACCATTGTTGCCACCGGCTTCAGTGGCTGGGGCTTTATGGGCTCCCCGGCAGTGACCTACAAGTTTGGTGCCATCGAGTTGTTGGGTAACTTCTTCTTCGCCCCGGCGATGATGATTGCGGTGTTGTTCTTCGCCAATCACATGCAGAAACGCGCGCTGACCATGGGCAGCAACACTATTCCCGAGTACATCGCGCAGATTCACGGCAGTGGTAACGGTGGGCGTCTGTTGCAGGGCGTGGCGGCGCTGATGACTATCATCCTGCTGATGGTGTTCCTGGTCAGCCAGATCAAGGCAGTCGGCATGCTCGGCGCCTCCTGGCTGAATATCGAAATGACCAGCAGCGCTTGGCTGATGATCTCGGTCATCATCCTCTACACCATGCTCGGCGGCCTGGCTGCAGTGGCCTGGACCGACACCGTGATGGTCTGCGGCATGGCGGTGGCGGCGATTGTGATCATGATCCAGATGTTCACCAGCGTCGATCTGGGCCTGTGGCAGAGCAACCTTAATGCCATCGACCCGAACCTGCTTAATCCGAGCACGGCGGCGCCCTATGGCGACAGCAAAGCCTCGGTGTTTTTGGTGCTGCCCTATGCCTTCCTGTTCGCCGCGGTACTGCCGTACATGGCGATTCGCTTTTTGGCCTTCAAGCCCAAGGTGAAGATGCACAAAGTCGGCATTTATGTAGCGATTCTCGGCTTGTTGCTCAGTCTGATCCCGCTGGTTGGTCTGTATATGCGCGCCTTCGGCCCGGAACTGGCCGACCCGGATAATACGATGCCGATGTACCTGCAGACCTTCATGCACCCGGCACTGCAGGGGATCATCACCCTGTTCATCATCTTCGCCATGAAGTCCACCGCCAACTCGATGCTGCACACCGTAGCCTCGGCCACCTCGCATGACCTGCGTCTGGCCTTGAACAAACACGCCAAAGTGGACTCGGCGCAAGCGCTGGTCATCAACCGTGTGGCGGTCGTTGCGTTGGGCCTGCTAGGCCTGTTGATGATGATGTATGCACCGCCGTTCATGTTGTCCTGGTTGGGTATTCTCGGTTCCGGCACCCTGCTGGCGGCAATGATCGGTCCGGTGTTTATTTCCACCTTCTGGCAGGGCAATGTGGCTGGCGCGCTGACCGCCATGCTGGTGGGCTTCTTCACCAGTGGCGGGCTGCTGTTGACCACCGATATTGGCTGGGTCGAGGGGCCGCTGATCGGCTGTGTGGCCTCGTCCTTCTGTTACGTGGTGGTCTCTATCATGACCCGCACGCGAGTGCCGGTGCTGCAGAACGGGCACTAAGCCTTAGCGGATCAAGCAAAGCCACGGACTCAGCCGAGTTCGTGGCTTTTTGCTGTGCGGATGGCCGTGTGGTGTTAGCCGGACGCCAAACGCTTGCAGCGTCAACGAGGGGTTAAAACGCCATGAAGATAAGTAATAAAGTCGGTTTGGTTGCGGCCCTGGTTCTGATTATCAGCAGCGGACTGCTGTCGCTGCTGCAAATCAGTCAGGTTCGTGAGACCTTGCGCGATCAGGCGCAGGCGAGCATCGCCGAGTCGAGCCAGGCGCTGGCTCGGCAGATCGAAAACTGGTTAAACGGCAAGTTACAGTTAATCGACCTGGCGGCGCAGCAGATAGATCGCAATTTCAGCGACGAACAGATTCAGCAACTATTCGCCGATCCGGTGCTCGGTGGGCAGTTTCTCTCGATGTTCGGCGGTCTGGAGGCAACGGGCGGCCAGGCCATTACCAACGACCCGACGTGGCAACCCGCTGCGGATTGGGATGCCCGCCAGCGGCCTTGGTACTCCCAGGCCAAGGCTGCATCCCATGCGGTGCTGACTGAGCCTTACGCGGTGGCCAGCAGCGGTGACATTCTGATTTCTGCAGTGACCCGCTTCAGTGATCGCGGCCAGTTCAAGGGCGCTTTTGGCGGCGACATCAGCCTCAAAAGCATCGCCGAGTCGATCAATACCTTTAACTTCAATGGTGCCGGCTATGCGTTCCTGCTCGCGGGCAGTGGTCAGATCATCTCGCACCCCAACGGTGCGCTGAACGGTAAGACTTTGGCGGAGCTGTTCGCTGGCCAGACTCCGGCTCTGGTGCCGACGCTCAGCGAGGTTGAGGCCGATGGTCAGCACCTGCTGGTGTCCTTTATCCCGTTGAGCAATCTGGATGGCATGAGCTGGTATATCGGCGTGGTGCTCGATGAGCGCACGGTTATGGCTGAAGCCAACGCGCTCACTTGGCGTGCGGCAGCCGGAACCGTCATTGGGGTGATACTGACCCTGCTGGTGCTTGGTGTGCTGATGCGCCGCCTGCTGCGGCCGCTGTTGCAGTTACGCACTTCGCTGCGCGAGATCAACGGCGGTCAGGGTGACCTGACCCGGCGCTTGCCGATCCAGGGCAACGATGAAATTGCCCAGGTCGGCGAGGAGTTCAACCGCTTTCTGCAGAGCCTGCAGGGATTGATTGGCGACGTCATGAGCAGCTCGCAGCAGGTTCGCGCCAGCAGTAGCGAGACTTCCAGCGAAGCCAGCCAGGCCGCGAGTCGCCTGCAGCAACAATTGCAGGAGCTGGATCAACTGGCTACCGCCATGCAGGAGATGGCCAGCACCGCCGAGGACGTAGCCTGTAATGCCCAGGCCGCGGCTCAGGCCGCCAGTGCCGCCAGTGAGGCGACCGAGAGTGGCGTCAGCCTGGTCTCGCAGTCCAGTGCGGCGATTATGCGTCTGGCCGCTGACATGGATGACACCAGTCAGGCGGTCAACGAACTGGCCAGGCTCAGTGACAATATCGAGTCGATTCTCGCGGTGATCACCAGCATCGCCGAGCAGACCAACCTGCTCGCGCTCAACGCCGCTATCGAGGCGGCGCGCGCCGGTGAGTCGGGGCGGGGGTTTGCCGTGGTGGCCGATGAGGTGCGTTCGCTGGCCTCGCGCACTCAGCATTCGACCCAGGAAATCCGCCAGATGATCGACCAGTTGCAGAACGGGGTGAAACAGGTCGAGTCGCGCATGCAGCACAACCGCGACAGCGCCAGTCAGTCGGCCGATGAAGCCAGTGCCGCCAACGAGATGCTGGCGCGTATCCGTGAGTCGATCAGTCGGATCAACGACATGAACCTGCAGATCGCCACCGCCGCCGAGCAGCAAAGCGCCACCAGCGAAGAGATCAACCGCAACACCACCAATATCCGCGATATCAGCCATGCCGTGGCCGGTGGTGCCGAGCAGCAGGTACGCCAGTGTGCGGCGATGGTCGAGCAGGTCGGCCAGCAGGATCGGTTGCTCGGGCGGTTCAAGGTCTAAGCGCGGTTAATCGGGCCGCTGCGCTACAGCACCCTCTATTTCGACCTGGCGGCGAGATAGAGGGTGTTGTTTAGCTCAGTGCGTTCTGCTTGCGCTCGCCGCGTGGCGAGTGGCCGAAGAGGCGGCTGTAACACTTGGAGAAATGCGCCGGCGAGGCGAAACCACAGAGCAGGGCGATGTCGCGCACCTGAGACTCACTGCGCAACAGCAGGTCACGGGCGCGGTTCAGGCGCAGTTCCAGGTAGTACTGGCTGGGCTTGCGTTCCAGGTATTTGTGGAACAGTCGCTCCAGTTGGCGCACTGACATCTCGTTGAGTTGGGCCAGCTCTTCCAGCTCCAGCGGCTCTTCCAGGTTGGCTTCCATAATCGCGACTATCTGGCTCAGCTTTGGCTGGGCATTGCCGAGTTTCTGCCGCAAGGGCACGCGTTGTTGTTCGCGCGAGCCGCGCATGCGGTCGCAGAGCAGCAGTTCGGCGGCGCGCGTGGCGATCTCCACCCCGCCTGGTTCGCGGGCGACCAGTTGCAGGGTCATGTCCATGGACGCGGTGCCGCCGGAGCAGGTGTAGCGGTCTCGATCCAGCTCGAACAGCTGATTGGAGATGATGATGCCGGGGAATTTTTCCTTGAGCTGTTCGATGTCCTCCCAGTGGATGGTGCAGCGGTAACCCTTGAGCAGATCCGCGCTGGCCAGCAGGTGGCTGCCGGTACAGATGCCGGCCAGCGCCACATGGTGCTGGGACAGCTTGCGCAGCCAGTTGAGCAGGTTGCGATTGTGCTTGGCCGGGATTGGGTTGCTACCGACTACGAACAGGGCGTCCAGCTCGGGGGCGTCGTTGATCGAGTGGTCTGGCACCACCCACATACCGTTACTGGCGCATACCGGCTCGCGCTCGGCGGCGATCAGCAGCGTGCGGTAGAGGGGCTTTTTGGCGGCCAGGTTGGCCATCCGCAGTGTCTCAATCGCACAGGCAAAGCCGATCGTGGTGAAGTTTTCACTCAGCAGGAAGCCAAAGGTTTTCACCTGTGGGGCTGGCACCGTTCCAGGTGCGTTATCAGCCGGCGCCAAGGCGGAAAAGGCTTGTGCCATTGGGTGCTACTCCTCTACTGCAGCCGCTGCTGAGTGCTTGCCGGGCATGGGCCGCGAGCAGGGCTGTTTTGCGTTTTATTGTTGTTGGGCAGCAGGCTAGACCCGCCAGTCACACATCTTACACCGATTGCCGGACGCGTTGAGCCGCCCGGCACTTACCGCTGTTGCAGCGCCGCCAGGCCGCGCGTGACGCGTTCTATCGACAATTCTTGGATGGCGTGCTGCTGAGCGTGGTTTTAGTCAGCCGCCACAGGCTCGGACCAGTTTGAGCACTTTTATGTCGGAAATGAGCAAACGGTGCCCAGGTGCATTTCGCACAATCGGTTGCAACAGGCGTTATCCATTAAGCCTTCAGCCAAGGGCAGCCAATGCTGCGCCAGGCGCTGATTCCCAAGTGGGAGAAGGCTGCAGGCACGTCCTGACCAATAACAACAAGCGACCCAAGACTGCCGCAGGAGATTCGAGATGTTCAGTAAACAAGATCAAATCCAGGGCTACGACGACGAACTGCTTAGCGCGATTAACGCCGAAGAGGCGCGTCAAGAGCATCACATTGAACTGATCGCCTCGGAAAACTACACCAGCCAGCGGGTGATGGAAGCTCAGGGCAGTGGCCTGACCAACAAATACGCCGAAGGCTATCCGGGCAAGCGTTATTACGGTGGTTGTGAGCATGTTGATGTGGTCGAGCAGCTGGCCATCGATCGCGCCAAGCAACTGTTCGGTGCCGATTACGCCAACGTTCAGCCGCACTCCGGCTCATCCGCCAACAGCGCGGTGTACCTGGCGCTGATCAATGCTGGCGACACCATCCTCGGTATGAGCCTGGCCCACGGCGGTCACCTGACCCACGGTGCCAAGGTGTCGTCTTCGGGCAAGCTGTACAACGCAGTGCAGTACGGCATCGACACTGCCACTGGCTTGAT
>JAWWDH010000173.1:0-6842 GCA_033720015.1 Pseudomonas sp. | reverse complement strand
TGCCGGACAAGCTGCTGGGTGTAATCGCCATGGGTGGCGCTATTGCAGTGCTGTTCGTGCTGCCATGGCTGGACCGTAGCCCGGTCAAGTCGATGCGTTACAAAGGCTGGATGAGTAAGGTCTGGTTGCTGATCTTCTGTGTGTCCTTCGTGATTCTCGGCGTGTTGGGTGTGTTGTCGCCAACGCCAGGCCGTACGCTGCTGTCGCAGGTATGTACCTTCCTGTACTTCGCGTATTTCATCCTGATGCCGTTCTATACCAAACTCGAGAAGACCAAACCGGTTCCGGAAAGGGTGACTGGCTGATGAAGAAGCTATTTGCTGCACTCGTAATCGTCGCAATGCCGGCCTTGGCCTTGGGCGCTGCAGGTAACTATCCGCTGGATAAAGTGGATATTGATCTCACCGACAAAGCCGCTCTGCAGGATGGTGCGCGTACGTTCGCCAACTACTGCATGGGCTGCCACTCGGCGCAGTATCAGCGTTATGAGCGTGTTGCTGATGACTTGGGCATTCCACATGAAGTCATGCTGGATAACCTGGTGTTCACTGGCGCGAAGATTGGCGAGCACATGAAGATTGGCATGCAGCCATCCGATGCCAAGGCTTGGTTCGGTGCGGCGCCGCCTGATCTGACGCTGGTTGCCCGTGTGCGTGGTAACGACTGGTTGTACACCTACCTGCGTACCTTCTATGAAGACACCACGCGTCCGCTGGGTGCCAACAACAAGGTGTTCCCGAACGTCGGTATGCCGAACGTGTTGGTCGGTTTGCAGGGTCGTCAGTACATCGGTTGCAAGCAGGTGCAAGTGGTTGAGGATGGCAAGAAGCTGTTCGATCCGCTAACCGGCACGCCGATTACCCATGAGGCGTGTGATCAGTTGACTGTTGAGCCTAAGACCGGCCAGTTGAGCACTGAGGAATTCGATGAGAAGGTCCAGAACCTGGTGACCTTCCTCGCTTACTCGGCTAATCCGGTTAAGTTGAAAAGTCAGCGTATCGGTACCTACGTTCTGCTGTATCTTGCCTTCTTCTTTGTGTTCGCTTATTTGCTTAAGCGTGAGTACTGGAAGGACGTGCATTAATCCGTTGCATCTCCGCTGTTGACCTGCGCGCCCCGTTGGGCGCGCAGGTTTTTCTGCTTTACATAACTTTAATAAGCGAGGAGAGACGTCATGGCCGTAGCCAATAGGTTGGCCTGTTACTCTGACCCCGCCGATCACTATTCCCACCGTGTACGTATCGTGCTCGCCGAGAAGGGTGTCAGCGCCGAGATCATCAGTGTCGAAAAGGGTCGTTATCCGGCCGGGTTGCTGGAGGTTAATCCCTACGCCAGCCTGCCTACACTGGTGGATCGTGACTTGGCTCTGTATGAGTCAACAGTGGTGATGGAATATCTGGATGAGCGTTACCCGCATCCGCCGCTGCTGCCGGTGTATCCGGTGGCTAGGGCCAATAGCCGTCTGCTGATTCATCGCATTCAGCGTGACTGGTGTGCTCAGGTGGATCTGATTCTTGATCCGCGCAGTAAAGAGCCGGCCCGTGCGCTGGCGCGCAAGGAATTGCGTGAAAGCCTGACCGGCGTGTCGCCGCTGTTTGCCGACAAGGCGTACTTCCTCAGTGAGGAGCTGAGCCTGGTGGACTGCTGCCTGTTGCCGATCCTTTGGCGCTTGCCTGTGTTAGGCATCGAGCTGCCAAAGCCGGCCAAGCCGCTGCTTGACTACATGGATCGTCAGTTTGCTCGTGAAGCGTTCCAGGCCAGTCTGTCGCCTGCCGAACGCGATATGCGTTAAACCGAGGAGGTAGTCATGAAGTCGAGTCGTCCTTATCTGGTTCGTGCCCTCTATGAGTGGATCGTGGACAACGACTGCACGCCGCATTTGCTGGTTAATGTCGAGTTTGCCGGGGTGCAAGTGCCGAGCGGCTTTGCCAGTGATGGGCAAATTGTCCTGAATGTTTCGCCCACTGCCGTGCGTCATCTGCATATGGATAACGAGGCAGTGAGCTTTGAGGGGCGCTTTGCTGGGGTTCCGCAAAGCCTGTACGTGCCCGCAGCTGCCGTATTGGCGATTTATGCGCGGGAGAATGGTCAGGGTATGGTCTTTGATTCTGAATCGTCGATGCTCGACGGTGGCGAAATCGACGATCCGGACGATCAGGGTCCGCCGGATGATGAGCCGCCACGCCCAAGTGGCCGGCCGAGTCTGAAAGTGGTCAAGTAAATAAAAAGGCGATCCTAGGATCGCCTTTTTATTGTCTGTTGTTAACGGTCGCTATCAGTTGGTGTACTGGAACAGTTTCACCACTTTTTGTACCCCTGACACGCTTTGCACCAGGTTGGTGGCGTGGGCGGCTTCGGCTTTTGAAACCAGGCCGAGCATAAACACGACGCCGTTCTCGGTGATTACCTTGATGCGTGAGCCCGGAACGCTGCTGTCGGCAAGCATCTGCGTCTTGATGCGGCTGGTCAGGAGTGAGTCGTTACTGCGTACCAGTAATGACGTGGGCTTCAGTACCTGCAGTTCGTTGTGCACCTTGCTGACATTGTTGACCCTGCGCGCGGCTTGTTCGGCCATGCCTTTAAGGTCGTTGCGCGGAGTCTGCCCGGCCAATAGCACCACGCCGTTGTAGCTGGTGACCACGATGTGTGAGGTCGGGCTGGTCAGGTCGATATGCGCGCGGGCCACGCTTGAGCTGACTTCCGGGGCGATAAACTGGTCGTCGATCTTGTTGCCGACGCTGCGATTACCGCAGCCAGCCAGGGCGAGGGTCAGCGCCAGGCCGGCAAGTAGTAGTGGTGAACGGGTCATTCTTCACTCCCAAACAGTTGGCAATCAATCAGGTCGCACAGGCAGTGGATGGCCAGTAGGTGGACTTCCTGAATGCGTGCAGTGACTTTGGCTGGGACGCGGATCTCCACGTCCTCAGGCAGTAGCAGTGAGGCCATGCCGCCGCCGTCGCGGCCAGTCAGGGCTACTACGGTCATTTCGCGGTCGTGGGCAGCCTGTATGGCCTGAATCACGTTAGCCGAGTTGCCGCTGGTGGAGATCGCCAGCAGTACGTCGCCGGGTTGGCCCAGGGCGCGAATCTGCTTGGAGAATATCTCGTTGTAGCTGTAATCGTTGGCAATCGAGGTGATAGTCGAGCTGTCAGTGGTCAGGGCAATAGCCGGCAAGCTGGGGCGCTCGCGCTCGAAGCGATTGAGCAGCTCTGAAGAGAAATGCTGGGCATCGCCGGCCGAGCCGCCGTTGCCGCAGGTGAGGATTTTGCCCTCGCTGAGCAATGCCTGGACCATGGCCTGGCTGCCTTGCTCGATAAAGGGAATGAGCACTTCCATGGCTTGTTGCTTGGTTTCAATGCTGGCTTGGAAATGTTGGCGAATGCGGGCTTGCATATCCATTGGAGATATAACCTTCAGTGTGGCGTCTGTTCAGGTATCAAAGGCGTTTTGAATCCAGTCCAGTTGCGCGGGGGCTTGGCTGTCGGCGGTTATGGCAATCACATCAAAACGGCATGGGTACGTGGCCCAGCGCGATTCTTGTTGCAGGAAGAGTTGAGCGGCACGGCTAAGTTTCTCACGTTTGCGTGCATCCACGCTTGCCGCTGCACCGCCCCAGGCACTATGGCTTCGATAGCGAACTTCAACGAATACTACTGTATCGGCGTCGAGCATGACCAGATCGAGCTCGCCGAGTCGGCAGCGCCAGTTCTGTGCCAGCAGGCGCAGGCCGTGTCGCTCGAGATGCTGCCGGGCCAGGGCTTCGGCAGCATCGCCACGTTGTTGGGTGCTGATGCGGTCGCTCAATTGATGCGGTCGGGCAGTGGTTGAACCTGGCCGTCACGGAACTCGGCCCATGGCAGTTGCCGCTCAATGCGTTGCGTCGCGTTCAGGCTAAGCGTGCCCGTAAGGCCTGGCAGCTGAGTGTCCGGCAAGGCTTTCAGTTGATTCAGGCGCGGAGCCAGCAGGTAGGCATCGGCGCCCATGGCATACAAGCGCCCGAGGCTGGTGCCTGCCTGCGGCCATTGCGTGGTTGCTTGTTGGCGCAGCGGGTCGTTGACGTTCAGCAGCCAGGGTGTTTCACAGAACATGATGCCGTTAAGGTCGAGGTACTGGGCCTGGTTGTGGATGCCGGTAAACAGGTGTGAGGTGGCGTACACAGGTACATCGCCAGCATACTGGAAGGCCAGGGTTGGCTTGATTTGCTGGGCTTGCTGTGGGGTTGCCGCGAGGAAAATAAAGTCGACGTCGCGGCGGCGCGAAGGTGCGGCAGCGACCGTATTGCCTAAGGTGTTCTTCAGGCGTTTGCCACGGGCTTCACTTTCGCGCAGTTGGAACAGCTCTGCGATCTGTCGCGCCAGCTCAACCGGCTGATCGACATGCTCAGCCGCGATCAGGGTGCCGCCTTGGGCCTGCCAGTCTTGACGGAAGGCGGCGAGCACGCGGTTGCCCCAATCGCCAGCGGGTACCAGGGCGACGGCGCGACGCATGCCATCAGCCCAGGCGCGGCGTGCCACTTCGCGGGCTTCGTCCTCGGCGGATAGGCCGAACTGGAACAGCTGGGCCGGGCCTTCCTGGTTGCCTTCGCTGTAATTCAGGGCGAGGGTGGTGATGGGCAGTTGTTCGCGGCTGTTGAGCTGGCTGACCAGGTTTTTCTCCAGTGGGCCAATCACCAGTTGCACGCCAGCGGCCTGGGCCTGGGCGTAGAAGGCGTCCATCGAGCCGATGCGCGAACTGTCGAAGATCTGGATGTTGGGCGGGTTCTGGCCGGCTTGTTGCGCCTGGTAGTGGGCAGCCAGGAAACCGTCGCGCAGGGCGCGGGCAACGCTAGCCAGTTGGCCATCCAGTGGCAGCAGTAGTGCGATCTCCTTTAGCGGCTGGCTGGAGAGATTTTTCAGCTCGACCAGCGGTTGCGGGAGTTGCTGTGCGGCCGGGTGCTGTGGGTTTTGTGCAAGCCAGGTGTCGATAGCTGCCTGCTGTTGTTCCAGGGTTGCGGCGCTCTTGGTGGCGAGTGCCAGAGCCAGCCAGCCGTCGAGGTCGGCATCGCCGCTGGTTTGCAGCTCTGCCAGTGGCAGGCTGGAAACCAGGCTCCAGATCGCTTCATTGTTCTGGGTGGCACTGGTGTCGCCGAGTAGCGGCGCGATAAAAGCGCGTTCGCGGGCGGCGGCCAGGTTCTGTCCGGTGGCCTGCAGGGCGCTGGCGCGGACCATCTGGCTGCGTATCTGTTGTTCAACCGGCAGCTCTCCCAGGCGTTCCATGCTCGGATGGCTGAGGGCGCGCAGGGCGGCTTTGGGCTTGTTGGTGCTCATGTCCAGTTCGGCGCGCAAGGTGCTGGCGAAAATTTGCTGGGCTGGGTTTAGGCTTTCCAGTGAGACCTGTTCAAGAATGCTGCTGGCGCGGGCGAAGTTTTTTTGCGTGTACGCCAGGTCGGCAGCCGACAGGCGCAGCGGCGCGGCTTGTTCTGTCGAGCTCTGTGTCGCTTGCTGCAGCAGTTGTTCGATGCTGGCTTGTGGCGTGCGTGGCAGTTCGCCCAGGGTTGATGAGGGCTGGCTGGCGCAGGCAGCGAGGAGGCCGGCAAGGCAGAGGGCGGAAAGGGGGCGCAGGCAGGCGATCATGTAAGCGTTCCTGATACTTGATCAAATTGAGCGTTGAATTGTACCCAAGCACGCCGGGTGACGCGATGTCGAAGGTTGGAAACGGGCTACAATGCGCGCTTTGCTGATATTGAGAGGCCTGTGTTGTGACCACTTCCGCTGCTGCGAATTCGCCTTTGGGCAGTCTTTATGTGGTTGCCACGCCCATTGGCAACCTGGATGACATCAGTGCGCGTGCGCTGAATATCCTGCGCAGCGTTGCCCTGGTCGCCGCAGAGGACACTCGCCATTCAGCGCGGCTGATGCAGCACTTCGGTATCGGCACGCCACTGGCGGCGTGTCATGAGCACAATGAGCGTGATCAGGGCGGGCGTTTTCTTGCGCGCCTGCTGGCGGGAGAGGATGTGGCGTTAATCTCCGATGCGGGAACGCCGCTAATTTCCGATCCTGGCTATCACTTGGTACGCCAGGCCCGCGCTGCCGGTATTGCCGTGGTGCCAGTGCCGGGAGCCTGTGCGCTGATTGCTGCGCTTTCGGCGGCCGGGCTGCCCTCTGATCGTTTTATTTTCGAGGGTTTTCTGCCGGCCAAAGCGGCTGGGCGGCGAGCGCGTCTTGAACAGGTAAAGGAAGAGCCGCGCACGCTGATCTTCTATGAGGCCCCGCATCGCATTCTCGAGTGCTTGCAGGATATGCAGGCGGTGTTTGGCGATGAGCGCCCGGCGTTACTGGCGCGTGAGTTGACCAAGACCTTTGAAACGCTCAAGGGTATGCCGCTGGCCGAGCTGGCGGCCTGGGTGGCGGCTGACAGTAATCAGCAGCGCGGCGAGTGCGTGGTGCTGGTGGCGGGCTGGCAGGCGCCGGAAGGCGAGGAGGCGGTGAGTGCCGAAGCGCTGCGCGTGTTGAATCTGCTGCTGGCAGAAATGCCGCTCAAGCGCGCGGCTGCCCTGGCGGCAGAGATCACCGGGGTGCGTAAGAATTTGCTCTACCAAGTGGCTCTGGAGCAGCAAAAAGACCTTTAAACCTTGTCCTATAAGGCGCGTGCCGTTAACCTTGCCCGCGGAGAGTCGATCGGACAGTCGCTGCCGTGTTGCGTTCTGCGTAATGCGGGGGAGGAAAGTCCGGGCTCCATAGGGCGGAGTGCCAGGTAACGCCTGGGAGGCGTGAGCCTACGGAAAGTGCCACAGAAAATAACCGCCTAAGCGCTTCGGTGCCGGTAAGGGTGAAAAGGTGCGGTAAGAGCGCACCGCGCGA
>JAWWDH010000172.1:0-6969 GCA_033720015.1 Pseudomonas sp. | reverse complement strand
TGAGCAGGTCCGCGCCATAGTAGAACAGGCTGCTCGACCAGCCGCCGCCCCACTCATGCAGCCAGCCTGCAGAACCACTGTAACGTGCGGTTAGGCGCCGGTAGGATTTTTCTGAGGTCTCGAAATCCACATAGGCGTAGGTCAGGCGTAAGCGATCAGCTGTGCTAATTGTCCAGTCGAGTTCGGTTTCCGCACCGCGCAGCCACATATAGTTGGCATTGTTCTGCTCGAAGTCCTGGAGTTTCAGCGGCTCCGCGATCATGCGGTGAATCTCGTCGTTGAACAGTTTGATGTCGACCTGTAAGCCAAAGTCGAACTGGCCGTTATAGCCGACCTCCCGCGAGCGCATGATCTCTTGCTGCAGGTTGCCGGGCCCTTGCGCAGTCGCATAGTAATAAGCCGAGTCGCGGCCGTTCAGCGTCGGCGACAGGTTCTCCATGAGGTAGGACCAGTTGACGTTGTTTTCCTGCATGTCCGGCGAGCGGATCGCCTCGGAGTAGACAAAGCGCAAACCGTGGCGTGGGGTAATCAAGTAATTGAGAGCGATGCGCGAGGTCAGCGAGCTACCGCTAAGGGTGTCGTCTTCGTGCATGGCGCCGCCCTGCAGGACGAAATGTTCACTGAGGTGCCACTCCAGGTGGCCGAACAAGCGCCAGATTTCATTACTCAGGCTGCCTTGAAAGTAGCTTTGCGAGTCGCTGCTGTCTTTGCGATAGCTCAGGCCACTGAGCAGGCGCAGGTCATCGCTCAGGCTTAGCGTGTCCTGCAGTTCGAAGTCGTAGCGGGTTTCATCAATGTTGTTGTTGATGTCGCCACACACTGGTGTACGGAAGGCGCCCCCGGCTTGATAAAAATTGTTGACAATGGTGTCAGCCAGATCACCGTAGCCTAAGGGCATTTTACCCTTCCTCAGTAACCGTGCGATCGAGTCGAGCAAGTCTGGGTTTTGCCGTTGCAGCGCCGCGACTTCTGGCGTGAAGGACAGCGCCAGATCGCAGGTACGCCATTCCTGGGTACGCTCCCAGCGCTGGGCATAGGCTTGCAGCTGCAGGTTGTGCGTGCTGCTGGTGTCCAGGCTCCAGCGTACCGAACCAGAAAAGTCGCGCGCTTTGATGTCTTTGTTGCTGTCGCAGTTCGGGACTATGTCTCTGACCAAGGCTTCTTCATCGGAGTAGAAGTTTTTTTGGTTGCTGCCTTCTTTGGCGGCCAGTTGCCAGTCGAGGGTCTGGCTGTCGTCCAGCGTGTGGCTCGCACTGAACTGCATGCGCGTGCTGCGGCGACTGTCGCGGTAGGGCTGATCCTTGTCGGTGTGGTCAAAGCCGCTGTCTTGCTGGCCGGAGAGCGACAGGCGGAAGTCACCGTTACCGCTGCTGAAGCCCTGGCTGCCATACCAGTCATCAATACCGCGCTGGCCGTGGATGTATTTCAAACGTGTGCCATGGCTATTGGCGGGATTACGGGTGGTGATGCTGATTACCCCAGTCAGGGCATTGGCACCGTAGCTGACGGTGTTGGGGCCGCGAAACACTTCGATTCTTTCGATATCTTCCATGGCCAGCGGCAGGTCGGTCCAGTCAACGGTGGCCAGGCCCGGTCGATACACCGAGCGGCCATCGATCAGCACCTGCAAGCGCCGGGCTGAACCAACCTGGCCGCCATGGTAGTTGACCGTCATTTCGTTGCCTTTGACGTAGCCGACCATCATGCCTGGCACCAGGCGCATCAACTCTGGAATGTCGCGTGCGCCGCTGGCATCAATCAGCGCGCGGTCAATCACCGAAACGCTCCCCGGAACCGCCGCAGGTGACTGTTTCAAACGGGTGGCGCTGAGAATTTCAGGTAGTGCCTGGCTTTGCTCGAACAGGTCTTCGGCAGCTGCCAGTACGGGGGCCAGAAAGGTCAGTGCACCGATCAGTGATGCTAGGGAGATAGGGTTAACCACACAAACGCTCGGACGATATTCAAAGGCCAGCATGGTAACCGAGGCATCAGGCTTTTGCAGGGGGCACGAGCAATGGCTTAAATTGGTCGCGCACGCTCAGCACCGTATAATGTGGGCGATTTGCCTCTTTCAATGGTTCACCACGGATGTGTTATGACTGATCAGCAACCCATCGCAGTGCTTGGCGGCGGTAGCTTCGGCACTGCAATTGCTAATTTGCTGGCGGAGAATGGCCAGCGCGTCCTGCACTGGATGCGCGACCCCCAGCAGGCCCAGGCTATTCGACTGACCCGTGAAAATCCGCGTTACCTCAAAGGCATCAAAATTCATCTGGGCGTGGAGCCGGTGACCGATCTTGCTGCGGCTTTATGCGCCTGTCAGATGGTTTTTGTGGCCTTGCCCTCCAGCGCCCTGCGGCAAGTGTTGCAGCCGCTGGCGGAGCAGCTGGCGGGCAAACTGTTGGTCAGCACCACTAAGGGTATTGAGGCGCAGAGCTTTCTGTTGATGAGCCAGATTCTCGAGGACATTGCCCCGCAAGCACGCATCGGCGTGCTCTCTGGGCCGAACCTGGCCCGTGAAGTGGCCGAGCATGCACTGACCGCTTCGGTGGTCGCCAGTGAGGATGAAGACCTTTGCCAGCAGGTGCAGGCGGCGCTGCATGGCCGCACCTTTCGTGTCTACGCCAGTGGCGACCGTTTTGGTGTCGAACTGGGCGGTGCACTGAAGAACGTCTACGCCATCATTGCCGGCATGGCCGCCGCCATGGGCATGGGCGAAAACACCAAGAGCATGCTGATTACTCGCGCTTTGGCCGAAATGACCCGTTTTGCGGTCAAACTGGGTGCCAACCCGATGACCTTCCTTGGCCTGGCCGGTGTGGGCGATCTGATCGTCACCTGTTCGTCCGCTAAAAGTCGGAATTACCAAGTCGGTTTTGCCTTGGGCGAAGGCTTGAGCCTGGAGGACGCGGTTGAGCGTTTGGGCGAAGTGGCGGAAGGCGTGAACACCATAAAGGTGTTGAAGTCCAAAGCCGAGGAACTGGATGTCTACATGCCGCTAGTGGCGGGGTTGCATGCGATTGTGTTTGAGGGGCGTACCTTGGATCAGGTGATTGGCGCTCTGATGAATGCAGAACCGAAGACCGACGTCGACTTTATCCCCACTAGCGGTTTCTGAGTTTCACCTTTAAGACCTGCAAGGAGATAAACATGAGTGATGGCAATCAGGAACTGCAGCGCGAATCAATTCTGCTGCGCATTCTCTGGATGGTGATCTTCACCATCGTCTGGCAACTGGCGGAACTACTCCTGGGCGCGGTGGTGCTGCTGCAGTTGGCTTACCGCTTGTTCTATAGTGCACCAAATGCTGGCCTGCTCGGTTTTGGCGACAGCCTGAGCCAGTACCTGGCGCAGATCGGTCGCTTCGGCACCTTTAACAGTGATGAAAAGCCCTGGCCATTTGCTGACTGGCCAACGCCGCAAGCACCACGGGGCGAAACCCCGCACAGCATCCCGCCGGCCGCTCACCCGGTCCGTGATGAAGAACCCAAGCTGTGAAACGTGCGCTGGTGAGGGCGGGGCGTTGAAGCTGTGGCTACTGCGCCACGGTGAGGCCGAGCCGACCGCACGCAGCGATGCCGAACGCAACCTGACGGCCCATGGTCGGCAGCAGGTGCGCGAAGCCGCAGCGTTTTTGCAAGGCCGTCCACTGCAAGCGGTGCTGGTCAGTCCCTATGTACGCGCTCAGCAGACCGCGGATCTGCTCTGCGAGGTGCTGGCATTTAGCGGTGCGCGCGAAAGCGTGACTTGGCTGACCCCGGAAAGTAATGTGCGTCAGGCCATGCGCGAGCTTGATGACTACCCATTCAAGGAGCTGTTGCTGGTGACCCATCAACCACTGGTAGGCGCCTTGGCGGGGTTGTTGGTGCATGGTCATCGCCAGCAGCCCTTGCCCATGAATACCGCCAGCCTGGCGTTGCTTGAGGGCGATGCGCTGGTCGCTGGGTTGATGACGTTGTCGGCTCACAAGCACCCAGCGCAGTCCTGACGCAGCAGTACACACCGAAACATTTCTCCTCTTGCAGGTCGCCTTTGTGCGTGGAATAGTCCAACCAAGCAATTGCTTGGTTGGCTCCACAAAAACTACAAAGGAGGAAGCCCTGTGGCTGATGCACACCGTTTGCCGCTTGAGGTGTTTTATGAGCGTGAGGCTCGGCACCCGAATAAACGCTACATGGTGCAGCCGCTGCCGGGCGGTCAGCTGCAGGAACTGAGTTGGGCTGATGTCGGCGAGCAGGCACGCCGTGCGGCCAATTGGCTGCGTAGCCGCGAGCTGCCTCAGGGCAGCCGGATAGCGATTATTTCCAAGAACTGCGCGCACTGGATTATCAGTGATCTGGCGATCTGGATGGCCGGCCACGTTTCGGTGCCGCTCTACCCGAATCTTACCGCCGAGTCAGTCGGCCAGGTGTTGCGCCATTCCGAAGCGGCGCTGGCATTCGTAGGCAAGCTGGATGACTGGCCGGCCATGGCTCCGGGTATCCCGCAAGAGATTCCGACTATTGGCCTGCCATTACGTCCGCAAGGCGAGTTCAGCTTTACCTGGGATGATTTGCAGGCGTGTGCGCCGATCCAGGACAACCCCAAGCCGATCGCCGATCAGCTCGCCACCATCATCTACACCTCGGGCACCACCGGCACGCCGAAAGGGGTGATGCACCACTTCAGTAACTTCGGTTTTGCCGCCACTCACGCGACCAAGCTGTTCGGTGTGGGTGAGGCTGACCGGGTGCTGTCCTACCTGCCGCTGTGCCACGTGGCCGAGCGCATGTTTGTCGAACTGGCGTCGATTTACGCCGGGCAGACGATATTTTTTGCCGACAGCCTGGATACCTTCCTCGAAGACCTCAAACGTGCGCGCCCGACCGTATTGTTCGGCGTGCCGCGAATCTGGACCAAGTTCCAGATGGGCGTGTACAGCAAGATGCCCGCCGAGAAACTGGACTTTCTGCTCAAGCTGCCAATCATCGGTCGCATCGTCGGCAAGAAGGTGCTGGTCGGTCTGGGCCTGGATGCCGTGCGCTACGCGTTGTCGGGTGCGGCGCCAGTATCGGAGGCATTGCTCAACTGGTACAAGCGCCTGGGGCTAGAGGTGCTTGAGGTGTATGGCATGACCGAGAACTGTGGTTATTCGCATGTCTGCCGGCCGGGCAAATTCCAGCAGGGCTGGATTGGCCAAAACTGCCCGGGGGTTGAGGTACGGATTGCCGAGGATGGCGAGGTGCAGGTGCGCAGTGGCTCGACCATGCAAGGCTATTACAAAGACCCGGAGAAAACCGCCGAGACCATGACCGCCGATGGCTTCCTGCGCACCGGTGACAAAGGCGAGCAAGATGCCCAAGGCAACCTGCGCCTGACTGGTCGGATTAAGGAGATTTTCAAAACCAGCAAGGGGAAGTACGTCGCGCCAGCACCGATCGAAAACCGTCTCGGCGAACATTCGCGTATTGAGCAGGTGTGTGTGGTCGGCGATGGCATGCCGCAGCCCATGGCCTTGTGCGTGCTCTCCGACCTGGGTCGCAGCGAAGCGGCCAACGGTGCTCGGGGCGAGCTGGAAAGCAGCCTGGAAAAACACTTGGAGCAGGTCAACCAGAGCCTCGACAAGCACGAGCGGCTGCAACGCCTGGTGCTGGTCAAGGATGTCTGGGCGGTCGATAACGGCTTCCTCACGCCAACCCTGAAAATCAAACGCGCAATAGTCGAAGGTACCTACGCTGAGCGTTTTAGCGAGTGGGCTGAGCGCAGCGAAGCGGTGCTCTGGCACGAGTAAGCAGGCATCTGGCCGGCATGGGCGCCGGCCACTTTCTTGCGCAACATACTTTTAAGGATTGACTATGGCCCTCTGGCAGCAAACCCCTAATCTTGAGCAGCTCAATGGCTTTCTGAAAAATACCATTGGCGAACAAT
Source organism: Pseudomonas sp. (assembly GCA_033720015.1). Lineage (GTDB taxonomy): Bacteria > Pseudomonadota > Gammaproteobacteria > Pseudomonadales > Pseudomonadaceae > Aquipseudomonas. The sequence continues at coordinate 1,062 of JAWWDH010000172.1, read as the reverse complement.
TGGACATTCGCTTCGAATCCTTCGATGACGAATCGATCACCGCCAGCATGGTGGTCGACCCGCGTACTCATCAACCCTATGGGCTGCTGCATGGCGGCGCCTCAGTGGTACTGGCGGAAACGCTCGGCTCTACCGCCAGCCACCTGTGCATCGACAGCAGTAAGTTCTACTGCGTCGGCCTGGAAGTGAATGCCAACCACCTGCGTGGCGTGCGCAGCGGCCGAGTCACTGCGGTAGCACGGCCGGTACACCTGGGGCGGACCACCCACGTCTGGGACATCCGCCTGAGTGGTGAGGATGGCAAGGCCAGCTGTATTTCCCGGTTGACCATGGCCATCGTGCCGCTGGGGGAAAACGGCCCGGCTCAGCGCTAACCGGGAAAACCCGCCAGTGCTGCGTTGACTGGCGGGCTCCCCATCAGGTTTGGCCATAGTGCCGTCATTCACTGGCCGTTTTGTCATTGCCGCATTTGCATGGCTACCGGACAATCATCACTAATTATCCTCATAAGCCTGCCACCATGACCCAGCACGTGTTCTTCGCCCATGCCAATGGCTTTCCTTCGGCCACCTACGGCAAGCTGTTTGCCGCGCTGGCACCTGACTATCAGGTGCAGCACCTTGAGCAGCATGGTCACGACCCGCGTTTTCCGGTGAATGAAAACTGGAGCAACTTGGTCGATGAGTTGATCCATCACCTCGAAGCCAATCAGCAGCCGGTATGGGGTGTGGGCCATTCGCTGGGTGGGGTGCTGCATTACCATGCCGCCTTGCTCCGCCCGGAGTTGTACTGCGGGGTGGTGATGCTCGACTCGCCGGTGCTGACCCTGGCCGACAAAATCGTTATTCGAGCGGCTAAACGCTTTGGCTTTATCGACCGTATTACCCCGGCCGGCCGCACTCTGGGGCGGCGCGAGGAGTTTGTCGACCTGGTCGAAGCACGCCGTTATTTCGCGGCAAAAAGCCTGTTCAGCCGCTTCGATCCGGAATGTCTGGATGCCTATATTGAGCATGGCTTGCAGGCGAGTGCGAACAGCCTGCGCCTACGTTTTGATCCGGCCAC
>JAWWDH010000171.1:0-7022 GCA_033720015.1 Pseudomonas sp. | reverse complement strand
GCGGGCCGGATTCCGACCGATGTAGCCCTGACGGATCATCAGGCTGATCTTGCTCTCCAGCTCCAAGTGGTGGCTGAGCGGCTGGAAGAAACCGTGCAACAAGCGGGCGATGGCATGAGCCCTGAGCCGACCATCCAGAAGTACCTCCTGCGGCTCGAAACTGGGAAGCTTCTGCAACAAGCCGACCACCTCCTGCAGATCAGGTATCGGGGGCAATGCGCTGATGAGTGGATTTTCCTGATATTCGGGAAGCTGCTGCTCATGGTAACTAGCCGGGGGGATAACTCCGCGCCGGATTTCTTCAGTCATCGCCTTCCTCCTTGAATATCAGGTCACTGAGATCTGGGAAGGCATAGTCTTCCTGCTTTTCGCCTCGCAGCGGGATAACTTCGGCAGGTATTTCTTGCTGCACTTTCGCCGGTTTGAATGCTGTTTTCTGGCGTTCCTGACGCTTTTCCTGCTGCTTGTTCTCACGGATCTGGGTTCCCAGATCCTTCTTGGTCATACCCGTTTTGACCGGACTAGCATCCTCTGCCTGGGCAACAATGGACTCGATCCGCTCCAGAAGCTTGCCTCTCTCCATTAAGGCCTCCGCCGCCGCGTTTGCATCGCTACGACGTTCCTCTCTGGACAACAGCCAGACATCCCAGAAGGTCACCCCCCTGAAACGTCGACTACGGTCAGCAAGATCGCAAATCCAGTAATCCTTGAGGCTATTAGATGGCCGCAGATAGATGTGGTCGGCGCTACGCGGATCGTATGCGACCGTCACCCCTGTCGGCCTACGCCCCTGGCCTCGGTGAAACCAACCCTCCTTGATTGCTTCCTGGCAGGTGTAGAAGCAGCCGAACAGCCTGATTCCCAGCTCCGAAATCGTGGCCTGATCATGAGGTAAAAGGTTGATCCGGACCAGATCTTCAGGTGCAGTGCGCAACCGACCAGTTAGGTTGGCCAGCCCCCAACTCCACAGCATGGCAGGTATAGCCGGCAGACCGCCCGGCATACCAGCAGCTCTGTCGTACTTGCCCAGCGTATGAAAGTTGTTATGCCAGAGTACGCCTGCGATGATGATTCGAGTGAACTCGCCTAGCGTCAGACTGGCATCGAGCCTGTAGTCGTGGCCACCTCTTTTCCGACTTGTGGTATCTCCGACCACGCCGCTGGCATAGGGCTTGAAATTCTCCTGTACCGTCCGGAAATAGCGCTCGACGATACCCTTGGCATCCCCGCGCCTGGCCGGCGCATTCTCGATACGAACACCGAAAGCTTTGGAAAATGCTTCGACCTTGGTGCCGTTTAGTTCGCCCTTGTCGGCCAGAAGCGCATCCGGCAAGCCCTTAACCGGCCAATCGCCAACATCGATATCCACGCCATACTGGCGGCAGTACTCGACCTTGTCGGTGACCGTGTTGGCCAAAGCCACCATTGCACTAACCCAGGAAGGTCCCTCGAAACCGACGTACATGCCAACAACCATGCGGCTGAACACGTCGATCACCATATACACGACGGGCCTACCGACGATGCGGCTGCGATCCTGCTCTGAAATCAGATAGATGTCAGCTACGGTGGCGTCGATCTGATAGCGGTACCCAGGGCCCAGAACTTCGGCCGTCGATGTACTTGTGATCGGACGGATGTCCTTGGCGAAATCAACGGCGGACATCCTGTTTGGTAACGTTTCCGTGAAGTGGTATTCACGTTTGTAGAAGTAGCGGAACTGCTCCAAAGTCGGCAGCTCGGCGACAGACCGCATCGGTAAGACTGCGTGGAGCAGATTCAACCCGGATGCGTAAGCGTCTGGGATGGACGGATGTTTTTGCTTTAGTAAGCGCTCATCGATGACTCGACGGAAAATACGTTCCACGTCCGGTGTGACGTTGCTCCCCCTCCCCTCTCTCACAACCCTGGGTCTGCCCAGCTTGGCTTGGCTTGGTTTTCGTCGTTTTCCGAGCGCGCCCGAATTGACGTAGTCCGGCAATAGAGCGTTCCTGCACATACCCCGCTGCCAATAGCGCCTCAACAACCTGTATGCCGTCTGCTTAGTAACACCATGGCGTTCCATGATACCTATGAGGATTTGCCCTCTTGATTTGCGAATGAACAACCCAGGGTCTTGAGCGACATCCGCAAGCATTTCCCAGGCAGCATCGCGCTTCTGCTGATCAAGAGAGCCTTCCTCCACCTCCCGCAGAACCGCCTCCTCGAATGGGTCAACGATACACACTAGTTCCCCGTCCATCAGCAGACGTTCCAGCTCTACAACCTTTATCGGTTCGGGCAAAGCAGTGTCCGCATCAATGTCGATCCAGACGGCCATCGCGGCATCCGACCAAATCAGGCGCTTGCGCAACTCCCCCATGCTAAAAACCTGGTTAACGGGCAGCACTGCTCAGCCCCTGCAACTCGTAGTGAGGATTGACTGCAAGGTCTTTCGTACTGAGTTCCCGGTAAGGTTTACCAATGTCGAACAGGAAACAGTGCCTGGCCAGCAATTGGCGAAGCCAATAAAGCGCCTGGCCCGGCTCCAGTTCGCCAGACACATCCAGTCCTTGAGCAATGGCCGTCAGCCTCCGATCAGGATCACGCCGAAATTCATACAGGAACAGTTGCCGGTAGTGTTCAAGTTCATCCGCAGAAATATCGTCTTCTGATTGGGCAGGGTAGAGCCATTGAATATTGGCAATTGCCTCCTTTGGCACCTCTCGTTCCGTGACGATGACCCAAGGAATTCCTTTCTCGAGCCAGTAGCGTCGTTCTAGCTCAAGTCTCTCGATGACTTCAGGCTTCTGCAGGTCGGCGCTGTACTTGGCCTGAATCGCAACTGTCGGCCGTTGTTGGTCATCGAAATCCACAAGGAAGTCACTGGTCAGCACTTGTGGAATGCCTTGGTAGCGACCATGGGCAAGACCGATCTCCTCGGCGATTCGAACAGTGTCCACGACCATCATCGGAAATTGCTCCCGGATATCGGTGACACGGGGAGACCAGTCCAAAGTCAGGAAAATTGCCAGCTCAAGATCAGAGAGGAAATGGTGCAGACGGCGAGATTTGCTGCCGAGCAGGCGATGGGAGCGCCCCAGCGAGGACACATCCCTGGTGTAGATGAACGGTTTGTAGTCTGCCCCCTGGCCTTGACCACGACCTTCCTTGAACCTTTTGTCGATTTGGGCCTGAGTCAGCCCCTTAAATGTCCCAGCCATAAGCAAACCAGCATCCGCATCGATGATTTCAACATAGCGCATGCCGGTTTTGGATGAAACTTTATTTTAATGGATGACACTTTATTATTATGGATGAATCTTTATTTTCATCCCACACACACGTCCTTCCTCCTGATCAGCATTATTCGACCGTTACGCTCTTGGCCAAATTGCGTGGCTGGTCGACATCAGTGCCCTTGAGCACCGCCACGTAGTAGGACAACAACTGCAGCGGAATGGTGTAGAGGATCGGTGCCAAGGCATCGTGGATGTGCGGCATGTTCACCACGTGGGTGCCCTCGCCATTGCGCATGCCGGCTTGCTCGTCGGCAAATACCAGCAGCTCGCCGCCACGGGCGCGCACTTCCTGCAGGTTGGATTTGAGCTTTTCCAGCAGCTCGTTGTTCGGCGCCACGGTGACCACCGGCATATCGCTATCAACCAACGCCAACGGGCCGTGTTTGAGCTCGCCAGCCGGGTAGGCTTCGGCGTGGATATAGGAGATTTCCTTGAGCTTGAGCGCGCCTTCCATCGCCACCGGGTACTGCGCGCCACGGCCGAGGAACAGGCTGTGGTGCTTCTCGGCGAACAGTTCGGAAACCTTCTCCACCACGCTGTCCATGGCCAGGGCTTCACCAAGACGGGTCGGCAGGCGGCGCAGTTCTTCCACCAGCTCGGCTTCCAGGGCTTTATCCAGCGTACCGCGGACCTGACCAAGGGACAGGGTCAGCAGCATCAGTGCAACCAGCTGGGTGGTGAAGGCTTTGGTTGAGGCGACACCGATTTCCGGGCCGGCCTGGGTCAGCAGGGTCAGGTCGGATTCGCGCACCAATGAGCTGATGCCGACGTTACAGATCGCCAGACTGGCCAAATAACCGCCCTGGCCCGGAGCATGTTCTTTAGCATTGCGCAGCGCGGCCAGGGTGTCGGCGGTTTCGCCGGACTGGGAAATGCTGACAAACAGGGTATCTGGCTGCACCACCACCTTGCGGTAGCGGAACTCGCTGGCGACTTCAACCTGACAGGGAATCCCTGCCAGCTCTTCCAGCCAGTAACGCGCCACCATGCCGGCGTGGTAACTGGTGCCACAGGCGACAATTTGTACGTTGCGCACTTTGCCAAACAGCTCGGCAGCTTGTGGGCCGAAGGCTTGTACTAATACGTGATCGGAGCCCAGTCGGCCTTCCAGGGTGCGTTGCACGACCTTGGGCTGCTCATGGATTTCCTTGAGCATAAAGTGGCGATACTCGCCCTTGTCGGCCGCCTCAGCACCTTCGTGGTATTGCACGTTTTCGCGCTCGACAAGCTGACCCGAGAGATCCCAGATCTGCACGCTGTCGCGACGAATCTCGGCGATGTCACCTTCTTCCAGGTACATAAAACGGTCAGTGACCTGACGCAACGCCAGCTGGTCGGAGGCAAGGAAGTTCTCGCCCAGGCCCAAACCAATCACTAGCGGGCTGCCACTGCGGGCTGCAAGGAGACGATCCGGTTGCTTGGCGCTGATCACTGCCAGGCCGTAGGCACCGTGCAGCTGCTTAACCGCTTCTTTCAGGGCAGCGGTGAGGTCCGGCTCAGTTTTCAGGGTGTGATCGAGCAGGTGCACGATCACTTCGGTGTCGGTGTCCGAGCTGAACACATAACCCAGGCCCTTGAGCTGGGCGCGCAGTTCTTCGTGATTCTCGATGATGCCGTTGTGTACCACGGCCAGATCGTGACCGGAGAAATGCGGATGGGCATTGCGCTCACTCGGCGCGCCGTGGGTGGCCCAGCGGGTGTGGGCGATGCCCAGGCGGCCAACCAGTGGTTCCTGGCTTAGCGCAGCGTCTAGCTCGCTGACCTTGCCGACCCGGCGACTGCGGTGCAGCACGCCCTGATCATTGAGTAACGCCACACCGGCGCTGTCATAACCGCGGTATTCCAGGCGCTTGAGGCCTTCAACCAGCACGGCGGTGATGTTGCGTTCGGCGACTGCGCCTACGATGCCACACATAAACTTCTCCTTAAGCGTCAACACTCGCGCAGATCAGCTTGATCCCACGCGCAGTTATTTGTTCACGAGCGTCTTCGCTTAGTCGCTCGTCGGTTATCAGGGTGTGGATGCCGCCCCATGGCAGCTCCAGGTTGGGAATCTTGCGGCCGATCTTGTCGCTCTCGACCATCACCACCACTTCACGGGCAACATCGGCCATCACCCGGGATAAGCCGAGCAGTTCGTTAAAGGTGGTGGTGCCACGGCTCAGGTCAATGCCATCGGCACCGATAAACAGCTGGTCAAAATCATAGGAGCGCAGCACTTGTTCGGCCACTTGGCCCTGGAAAGATTCCGAATGCGGGTCCCAGGTTCCGCCGGTCATCAGCAGGATGGGCTCGTGTTCCAGCTCGCTGATGGCGCGAGCCACATTCAGCGAGTTGGTCATCACCACCAAACCGGGCTTGTGCCCGAGTTGCGGGATCATCGCCGCCGTGGTGGTGCCGCTGTCGATGATGATCCGCGCATGCTCACGGATACGCGCCACACCAGCACGGGCGATGGCCTGCTTGTATTGTGAAATCGGTTGGCTGTCGCTGATCAGCTCCTGCGGCATCGGCACCGCACCGCCGTAACGACGCAACAGCAGGCCATTTTTCTCCAGCGCGGCGAGGTCTTTGCGGATAGTTACTTCCGAGGTGGCGAAGGCTTTCGACAGGGCATCCACGCTCACTTCACCTTGCTCGGCGAGCAGGGCAAGAATGGTATGACGACGTTGTGGCGTGTTGCGTTTTGACATTTAAGTTTCGATTCGAAAGATAGCGGTGCGAATCAAAACCTAACGAAGCTTTTGCGTCAAGAGGAAAACCGATGGAAGGCGCAAGCTAGGGGCACTTAGTCGGATGGGTTAGCCGCAGGCGTAACCCATCACCGGGCCGCATGGGTATCGCTACGCTCAACCCATCCTACGCCCACCCTCACTTCTTGGTAGGGCGCTTCCAGCCTTCGATATTGCGCTGCTTGGCGCGGCCAACCGCCAGGGTGTTGTCCGGTACATCGGCGGTGATTACCGAACCGGCACCTGTGGTGGCGCGGTCGCCCAAGGTCACCGGTGCCACCAGCGAGCTGTTGGAGCCAATAAACACGTCTTCACCAAGCACGGTCTTGAACTTGTTAGCACCGTCGTAGTTACAGGTGATGGTGCCGGCGCCGATATTGCTGCGCGCGCCGATTTGCGCGTCGCCCAGGTAGCTCAGATGGCCAGCTTTCGCCCCTTCACCTAAGATGGCGTTCTTCAGCTCGACGAAGTTACCCACATGCGCGTTGGCACCCAACACTGAACCGGGACGTAGGCGAGCAAACGGACCGCAATCAGCGCCCTCGCCCACCTCGGCACCTTCCAAGTGGCTGTTGGCTTTGATGATCGCGCCGGTGCGCAAGGTGCTGTTCTTGATCACGCAGTTTGGTCCGATCTGTACACCGTCTTCGATCACTACACGGCCTTCGAGTATCACGTTGATATCGATGGTGACATCACGGCCGACCGTAACCTCGCCACGCAGGTCGAAGCGCGCCGGGTCGATCAGCGTCACGCCCTGCACCATCAAACGCCGCGCCGCGCGGTATTGGTAGTGACGCTCCAGCTGCGCCAGTTGGATGCGGTCATTGGCCCCCAACACTTCCATCTCGTCGACAGCCTGTTCAGTGGCGACGACCAAACCATCGGCCACCGCCATGGCAATCACGTCGGTCAGGTAGTACTCACCCTGAGCGTTGTCGGTGGTGAGCCGGTCCAACGCCCCGCCCAGCAGAGCGCCGTCGAAGGCGTACACGCCCCCGTTGACCTC
>JAWWDH010000170.1:0-7034 GCA_033720015.1 Pseudomonas sp. | reverse complement strand
GGACGCAACAGAATCTGCTGCAGCATAGCGTCGGCAATAGCATCCTTAACAATGACGTTCTTGCCGGTTTTAGGGTTCTTGAACTGCATCCAAGGACCGCCATCGAGCAGGGTTGCGCCGAACTCTTCAGCAGCAATCTCGTAAGCCCACTCTTTGAAGGCCCCCTCGGTGAACTTCATGATGTTGCCTTTGTGCACGATGGTCAGCGAGTCACGGTCGTTATCGACCACATACTGCAACGCGTTGCGCGCGAGACGCTTGGTGCCCTGCTTGGACACCGGCTTAACGCCGATGCCGCAGTCTTGGTCGAAACGGATTTTAGTAACACCCATTTCTTCTTTGAGGAACTTGATCACCTTGGTCGCTTCCGGCGAGCCGGCTTTCCACTCGATACCAGCATAAATGTCTTCCGAGTTTTCACGGAAGATGGTCATGTCGACGTCGCCTGGCTTCTTCACTGGGCTTGGTACGCCTTCAAACCAGCGCACTGGGCGCAGGCAGACGTATAGATCGAGCTGCTGACGCAGGGCAACGTTCAAGGAGCGAATGCCACCCCCAACCGGAGTCGTCAGCGGGCCCTTGATGGAAACGACGTAATCCTTGACTGCATCCAGAGTTTCCTGAGGCAACCAGGTGTCTTGGTCATAAACCTGGGTGGCTTTCTCGCCGGCGTACACCTCCATCCAGGAGATCTTGCGCTCGCCGCCGTAGGCTTTCTGCACGGCAGCATCAACGACTTTGATCATCACTGGACTGATATCGACACCAATGCCATCACCTTCGATATACGGGATGATTGGATTATTCGGTACGTTCAGGGATGTATCGGCATTAACGGTGATTTTGTCACCGGTTGCTGGCACCTGGATCTTTTGGTATCCCATGCTGGACTCCGTGTTGTGGTTAAACAATCAGATCACCCGAGAGTAACCCACTTGAATCGGGCGAAACCATATGTTCGTTGGTCTTATGCACCAAGGCATTCTGCGGCGCGCTGCCGCAGTGATATACTGCGCCCTGACCAACAGGTCATAAGGCGTAGGTACCCCGAATAAGTGGCTCGCGTCTTGAAACCGTCGAACTGCTACCGCGATTCAACGGCTCGACATGCTCAACACTCTACTGGTGCATCCAACATCACCGCGGCAAGACCTCGATTTCAGGCCCGCCCATCATGGGGCCTGTGCGCTTACCTGCGCATGTCGAGTGCTTATGTACGCTCAGCAAAGAAGAGAGTTAACTCTAAATGTCCACCCCTTCGAAGATCATTTATACCTTCACTGACGAAGCCCCAGCCCTTGCGACCTATTCGCTTCTACCTATTGTAGAAGCCTTCGCAGCCTCTGCTGGCATTGCTGTCGAAACACGCGACATTTCTCTTGCAGCGCGCATCCTCGCCAGCTTTGCTGACCAACTGGATGCCGACAAGCAGATCGATGATGACCTGGCCAAGCTGGCCATTTTGGCGACCTCGCCAGAAGCCAACATTATCAAGCTGCCTAACATCAGTGCCTCGGTGCCACAGCTGAAAGGCGCCATTGCCGAGCTGCAGGCTCAGGGCTATAACATCCCGGATTTCCCCGAAGATCCACAAACCGATGCGGAAAAAGAAGCCCGCGCGCGTTACAGCAAGGTGCTTGGCAGTGCGGTGAACCCTGTACTGCGTGAAGGCAACTCCGATCGTCGCGCGCCAGCTGCAGTAAAAGCCTTTGTGCGCAAGCACCCGCATTCAATGGGTGAGTGGAGCATGGCTTCGCAGTCTCACGCCGACTACATGCGCGGCGGCGACTTCTTCTCCAGTGAACAGTCAATCACCATGGCCAAGGCCGGTGACGTGCGCATTGAGTTTGTTGGCAAAGACGGCAAAGTCGAAGTTAAGAAGCAACTCACCCTGCAAGAAGGCGAAGTCTTCGACAGCATGTACATGAGCTGCCGCAAGCTGCGTGACTTCTTCGAGAAGACCCTGCAAGACTGCAAGGACACCGGCGTAATGTGGTCCCTGCACGTCAAGGCGACCATGATGAAGGTCTCCCACCCGATCGTCTTCGGCCACGCGGTCAGCGTGTATTACAAAGGCGTTTTTGATAAGTACGCCACCTTGTTTGACGAACTGGGCGTCAACCCCAATAACGGCATCAGCAGCGTCTACGACAAGATCAAGTCGCTGCCGGCGTCTCTGCAGGAAGAAATCCTCGACGACATCCACGCCTGCTATAGCGGTCGCCCCGAGATGGCAATGGTTGATTCCGTCAAGGGCATCACCAACCTGCACATCCCGAGTGACGTGATCGTCGACGCCTCGATGCCTGCCATGATCCGCAGCTCCGGGAAGATGTGGGGCAAGGACGGCAAGCTCAAGGACACCAAAGCGGTGATGCCGGAAAGCACCTACGCCCGCATCTACCAAGAAATGATCAATTTCTGCAAAACCAACGGTGCGTTTGACCCCACCACCATGGGCAGCGTACCGAACGTTGGCCTGATGGCGCAGAAGGCCGAAGAGTACGGCTCCCACGACAAAACCTTCGAAATGACTGTCGATGGCAGCATGCGTGTAGTGCTGGAAGACGGCACACTACTGATGCAGCACGAAGTGGAAGCCGGCGACATCTGGCGCGCCTGCCAGACCAAAGACGCGCCGATCCGTGACTGGGTCAAGCTGGCTGTCACCCGCGCCCGCCAGTCCAACACCCCGGCCATTTTCTGGCTCGACCCAGAGCGCGCCCACGACCGCGAACTGCAGAAGAAGGTTGAAACCTACCTGCAGGATCACGACACCACCGGCCTGGACATCCGCATGATGGATTACAACCAGGCCATCCGTGTGAGCATGGAGCGCTTGATCCGCGGCCAGGACACCATCTCGGTCACCGGCAACGTACTGCGCGATTACCTGACTGACCTGTTCCCGATCATGGAACTGGGCACCTCGGCGAAAATGCTCTCCATCGTTCCGCTGATGGCGGGCGGCGGCATGTACGAAACCGGTGCCGGCGGTTCGGCGCCCAAGCATGTGCAGCAGCTGATCGAAGAAAACCACCTGCGCTGGGATTCGCTGGGCGAATTCCTGGCACTGGCCGTGTCTCTGGAAGAAACCGGGATCAAGACCAACAACCCGAAAGCCAAGCTCCTGGGCACCACCCTGGACGCGGCGACCGGTAAGTTACTCGACAGCAACAAGTCGCCATCGCGCAAAACCGGCGAGCTGGATAACCGCGGCAGCCACTTCTACCTGGCGCTCTACTGGGCACAGGAGCTGGCTGCACAGACCGAAGACCTTGAGCTGCAGGCGCAGTTCGCGCCGCTGGCGAAAAGCCTGAGCGAGAATGAAGCAGCCATCGTTGCCGAACTCAGCGCGGTGCAGGGCAAGCCTGTGGACATTGGCGGCTACTACCGCTCCAATCCACAGCTGACCAGCCAGGTCATGCGCCCCAGTGCTACGTTTAACGCAGCGCTCGCTGCGCTTGCGTAAAGCCTGACGCCTTGTATTAAAGGTGTTGTAACAACCGCAGCCCCGGCCTTGTGCCGGGGCTGCGGCGTTTGGCACCGGTAGAATCAGGCTATGATCGATTTTTTCTTAACAGGTTAGAGTGAACATGGATTGGCAGCCGCACATCACCGTCGCTACAGTCATTGAAGACCAGGGCCGCTTCCTTCTTGTCGAAGAAATGGCCGAAGGTCGAGCCGTATTCAATCAGCCCGCCGGACACCTGGACGCCAACGAAAGCCTGTTGCAAGCGGCGGTTCGCGAAACACTTGAAGAAACCGGCTGGGATGTCGAGCTGACCGGCGTGACGGGGATCTACCTGTACACCGCCCCGAGCAATGGCGTGACCTATCAACGCGTGTGCTTTGCCGGCAAAGCGCTGCGCCACCATCCTGACTACACACTGGATGACGGCATCATTGGCCCGCGCTGGCTGAGCCGCGACGAACTGGCCGCCCAGCCCGAGCGCTGGCGCAGCGAACTGGTCTTGCGCTGCATCGATGACTACCTGAGCGGGGACTGTTTTCCGCTGTCGCTCATCCGCGATTAACGGCCGGGCTTCGCGGCCTGCTAGAATCGCGCTCTTTTTCTAAAGCCGTGTCCAGTATTCCCATGCAAGAGCCAAGCACCCAGCGCGTCATCGTCGGCATGTCCGGCGGCGTAGACTCCTCCGTTTCCGCCCTGCTTCTGCTTGAACAGGGTTATCAGGTCGAAGGCCTGTTCATGAAGAACTGGGACGAAGACGACGGCACCGACTACTGCACTGCCATGGACGACCTGGCTGATGCGCAGGCGGTCTGCGACAAAATTGGCATCAAGTTGCACACCGCCAACTTTGCCGCCGAGTACTGGGACAACGTGTTCGAGCACTTCCTGGCTGAATACAAGGCCGGACGCACGCCAAACCCGGACATCCTGTGTAACCGTGAAATCAAGTTCAAAGCCTTCCTCGACTACGCCCTGATGCTCGGTGCCGACTTGATCGCCACCGGTCATTATGTACGCCGTCGTGATATCGACGGCCGCACCGAACTGCTCAAAGGCCTGGACCCGAACAAGGACCAGAGCTACTTTCTGCATGCCGTTGGCGGCGAGCAGATTGCCAAGACCCTGTTCCCGGTCGGCGAACTGGAAAAGCCCGCTGTGCGCGCTATTGCCGAAAAATACCAGCTGGCCACGGCGAAAAAGAAAGACTCCACCGGCATCTGCTTTATTGGCGAGCGGCGTTTCAGTGACTTCCTCAAACAGTACCTGCCCGCACAGCCCGGCAACATCGAAACCACTGATGGCGATGTCATCGGCCGCCACCACGGCCTGATGTACCACACCATCGGCCAGCGTCAGGGCCTGGGCATTGGCGGTTTGAAGGATGCCAGTGATGAGCCGTGGTATGTCTTGCGCAAAGACCTGACACGTAATGTGTTGGTGGTTGGCCAGGGTAATAATCATCCCTGGCTGTTCAGTCGTGCCCTGCTCGCCTCGGAGATCTACTGGGTCAACCCGGTTGATTTAACGACGCCACGTCAGCTGACTGCCAAGGTGCGCTATCGCCAGGCCGATCAGACCTGCACGCTGGAGCAAACCGCCAGCGGCTACCGCGCGACCTTTGTCGAACCGCAGCGCGCTGTCACCCCAGGGCAATCGATGGTGTTTTACGACGGTGAAATCTGTCTGGGCGGCGGCGTGATTGAAATCGCCGAGCCTTGGACCACACCGGAGCAGCAGGCATGAACCCCGTCCGCGAACAGCTGATCGCCCTCGGCGCGGTATTTGAATCCGCTGTACTGGTCGATACGTTGGCGCGCACCGGCCAGGTCAGCGAACCCGCCGTGGCTTGCTTGATCAACAGCCTACTGGTACGCGACCCCAAAAATACGCTGGATGTGTATGGCGGCGATGATCTTAATTTGCGCGAGGGTTACCGCGCCCTGGTAGGCGCCCTGGAACGCGACCCCGCCAGCCTGCAGCGCAACCCACTGCGCTACGCACTGGCCTTGACCTCGCTGGAGCGGCAACTGGATAAACGCGGCGACATGCTGCAAGTGATGGGCAGCCGGCTCGACCAGGTCCAACAGCAGGTCGAGCACTTCGGTCCGACCCATGAAAATGTGATCGCCAACTGCGGCTCCCTGTACCAGGACACCATCAGCACCTTTCGCCAGCGCATTCAGGTGCAAGGCGAAGAGCGGCACCTGCAGCAAGCTAACAACGCCGCGAAAATCCGTGCCCTGCTTCTCGCCGGTATTCGCTCTGCACGGCTGTGGCGTCAACTGGGCGGTCATCGCTGGCAGATGGTGTTCAGCCGCAGCAAGTTGCTCAAAGAACTCTACCCTCTGCTGCGCGGCTGAACATGACCACGCGTTCGGTCAAGCCGCTACATGGCGCGGCATTGCTGGCTCTTTCTGCGCTGTTGTTCTCGCTAATGGGTGTCGGTGTTCGCGAAGTATCCGTCAGCGTTAACAACGAGTCGGTGGTGTTCTTTCGCAACCTGGTTGGCGTGCTGTTCTTTCTACCGCTGGTGCTGTTAAAGGGTGTGAGGCCGCTTAAAACCACACGGTTAAAGTCTCACCTGTGGCGCACCACGTACGGTTTGGCAGCTATGTACTGCTTCTTCTACGCCATTGCCCACCTACCGCTGGCTGACGCCATGCTCTTCACCTACTCGGCCCCGCTATTTACTCCGCTGATTGCCTGGTGGTGGCTCAAGGAGCCACTGACTAAGCGCATGCTGGTGACGACGGGAATAGGCCTCGTTGGCGTGTTGCTGGTAGCCAAACCCTCTGCCGCACTACTCGATAGCCAGACGTTGATCGGCATGGCCGCCAGCGTGCTGGCAGCATTTGCCTTTGTCTCGATCCGCGAGATGAGCGATACCGAGCCGGCCTTTCATATCGTCTTCTATTTTTCGTTGTTCAGCGCCGTGATCTCAGCCATCCCACTGGCGTGGGCCTGGCAGCCAATGACCCAGCATGAGCTGCTGCTGTTACTGGTGATTGGCCTGCTGGCGACTGCCAGCCAAATCATCATGTCCAAGGCTTACGGCCTGGCTCCACCCGGTCTGATCGGCCCCTTTGCCTATTTGGCGATCGTATTTGCCGGGGCGATTGCCTGGTGGCGCTGGGGTGAAACCCCTGACCTGACCTCATGGATTGGCGCCGCCCTGATTTTCAGTGCCAGCTTGTTATCCATTACTCGACGCAAACGCAGCTGAACGGTAGCAAGCAAGCGCAATTTAGCTGCCGATTTCATGTATGATACGCGCCCTTTTCAATGCCCGATTGTCCGAGAACGCCTCCCATGCAGCTTTCCTCGCTCACCGCGGTTTCCCCCGTTGATGGCCGCTACGCCGGCAAAACCAGCGCTCTGCGCCCAATTTTCAGTGAATACGGCCTGATCCGTTTCCGTGTAATGGTTGAAGTGCGCTGGCTACAACGCCTCGCCGCCCACGAAGGTGTGACCGAGGTTGCGCCCTTCTCCGCCGAAGCACAGGCGATCCTCAACGAACTGGCAGATAACTTTGCCATTGAGCACGCCGAGCGCGTCAAAT
>JAWWDH010000169.1:0-7047 GCA_033720015.1 Pseudomonas sp. | reverse complement strand
CGTAGCCACGCCCTTTAACAGGCGCGCTCGGCTTGAGATCTTCAACCATGCCCATGTAGCCGCACAGCAAGGACGCCGCCAGAACCAGGTAAGGGTTGGCATCGGCACCGGCCAAACGGTTTTCTACACGACGGTTCTGCGGCGTGGCTTCCGGCACGCGCAGGCCCACGGTGCGGTTTTCTTCGCCCCACTCGACATTCACTGGTGCCGAGGTATCCGGCAGGAAGCGGCGGAACGAGTTGACGTTCGGCGCAAACAGCGGCAACAACTCCGGGATGTACTTCTGCATGCCGCCGATATGATTGAGGAACAACTGGCTCATACCGCCATCGGCGTTGGAGAACAGGCTCTTACCGGTCTTGATGTCCACCACACTCTGGTGAATGTGCATGGCGCTGCCAGGCTGATCAGTGATCGGCTTGGCCATAAAGGTCGCTGCCACGTCGTGCTTGAGTGCGGCCTCACGCATGGTGCGTTTGAATACGGTGATCTGGTCGGCCAGGTGCAACGCCTCGCCATGACGGAAATTGATCTCCATCTGCGCCGGGCCGTCTTCGTGAATCAGCGTATCGAGGTCTAGGCCCTGGATTTCGCACCAGTCGTAGACATCTTCGAACAGCGGATCAAATTCGTTGGCAGCATCGATGGAGAATGACTGGCGCCCCACTTCCGGACGCCCGGAACGGCCCATCGGCGCCTCCAGCGGGAAGTCCGGGTCACTGCAACGCTTGGTCAGGTAAAACTCCATCTCCGGCGCAACGATGGGCTTCCAGCCCTTGTCGGCATACAGCTTGAGCACATTCTTGAGAATGTTGCGCGGCGACAGCTCGATCGGGTTGCCCTGCTTGTCGAAAGTGTCATGGATCACCATGGCAGTCGGTTCAAGCGCCCAAGGCACTAGAAAGGCTGCGTTCGCATCCGGACGGCAGAACATGTCGATGTCCGCCTCGTCGAGCAGGTCGTAATAGATGTCGTCCTCGACGTAGTCGCCGGTCACGGTCTGCAGCAGCACACTCTCAGGGAGGCGCATGCCTTTCTCGTCGAGGAACTTATTGGTCGGCGAAATCTTACCGCGGGCGATGCCGGTAAGGTCGCTGATCATGCATTCAACTTCGGTGATTTTGCGTTCTTTCAGCCAGCTCGAGAGCTGGTCTAATTTGGTGCTCATAGAGACCTCAGGGTTGATATAAGCCAGCCTATATATAGTTGGCTCAACGTTGCCCCGCCGTCTTCCTGCAAGCCTCACCAAAGGCCTGGAAGATAGCGAGATAATTCGGGTTGGATCGTACCTGCCATTCAGGGTGCCATTGCACCCCCAATGCGAAGCCTTTGGCTCCGCTGACGGAAAATGCTTCAATCAACCCGTCAGGCGCCAGTGCTTCTACGCGAAGGCCCGGCGCCAGACGCTGAACGCCCTGACCATGAATAGAATTGACTTGAATCTCGTCCGGCAAGCCGATGCCGGCAAGCAGCCCACCCGGCTGTATATGCAGCGC
Organism: Pseudomonas sp.; assembly: GCA_033720015.1. Lineage (GTDB taxonomy): Bacteria > Pseudomonadota > Gammaproteobacteria > Pseudomonadales > Pseudomonadaceae > Aquipseudomonas. Next base: position 5,551 of record JAWWDH010000169.1, on the reverse strand, counting down.
GTGACGCAGGCCGTATTGCTGCTCGGCAGACAGGTCTGCGGGCTCGCGGTGATCCATCAGACCATCCACCTCGTGCACGCGCTGATGTAGCGCGCCACCGAACGCCACATTCATCTCTTGAAAGCCGCGGCAAATACCAAGTACCGGGATACCGGCGGCAATTGCTGCTTTAATCAGAGGAAGTGTCGTATTGTCGCGCGCCGGATCGTGAGCAGTGCCAGGTTCGCTGGCGTCGCCTGCATAATGGTGGGGTTCGACGTTGGAAGGCGAACCGGTAAATACCAAGCCATCCAGGTGCTGCAGCAGGTAAGCCTGATCAATTTGCTCACCCAGCGCAGGGATGATCACAGGCATACCACCGGCGACCTGAACAATCGCTTGTAGGTATTTGTCACCGGCGGTGTGGTAGATGTTGTGCCCGATCTGCTTGGTACAGGCACTAACGCCGATTATCGGCTGGCGTGACATGAGACACCCGTTTTATTGCTGTTATAGGTTTTAACCGAGCTTAGCTTTGTTCATTTTTTTTCACAACAGTCATGTAAAAAATTGAACACACCCGACTGAGCACCCCGAAAAACAAGGGCCCCAGCAAGACTTAACTGCCCTGTAATGCCCTGAAAATGGTCATAACGCCCCAATTAGGGGCAAAACACGCCTCTCTTGACAGCATCAGGTGTTTAAGATTGACTCACCCCTGTGCAATTGCATGATTGATATTTTTAACATAAAAGGTGTTGCATCATGTCTGTACCCCCGCGTGTCGTTCAGCTTAACGAAGCGAACGCGTTCCTTAAGAAACACCCAGAGGTCTTGTTCGTCGACCTTCTAATTGCAGATATGAATGGTGTGGTGCGCGGCAAGCGTATCGAGCGCGCGAGCCTGCACAAGGTTTACGAACGCGGCATCAATCTCCCGGCTTCTCTATTCGCACTGGATATCAACGGTTCGACGGTGGAAAGCACCGGCCTGGGCCTGGATATCGGCGATGCCGATCGTATCTGTTATCCCATCCCCAACACCCTGTGCTATGAGCCTTGGCAGAAGCGCCCAACCGCGCAACTGTTAATGACCATGCACGAACTGGAAGGCGAGCCGTTCTTTGCCGACCCGCGGGAAGTGTTGCGCCAGGTGGTTGAGAAGTTCGACGAACTGGGCCTTACCATCTGTGCGGCCTTCGAGCTGGAGTTCTACCTGATTGACCAGGCTAACGTGAACGGCCGTCCGCAGCCGCCACTGTCGCCGCTATCAGGCAAACGCCCACACTCGACCCAGGTGTACCTGATCGACGACCTCGACGAATATGCCGAGTGTCTGCAGGACATTCTTGAAGGTGCCAAAGAGCAGGGCATTCCTGCCGACGCCATCGTCAAGGAAAGTGCGCCGGCGCAGTTCGAGGTCAACTTGCATCACGTCGCCGACCCGATCAAGGCCTGCGACTACGCGCTACTGCTCAAGCGTCTGGTGAAAAACATCGCCTATGACCATGAAATGGACACCACCTTCATGGCCAAACCGTACCCAAACCAAGCGGGTAACGGTCTGCATGTGCACATCTCGATTCTCGACAAAGATGGCAAGAACATCTTCTCGTGCGAAGACCCCGAGCAGAACGATGCCTTGCGTCACGCGATTGGCGGCGTCCTGGAAACCATGCCGGCATCGATGGCCTTCCTCTGCCCTAACGTCAACTCTTACCGTCGTTTCGGTGCGCAGTACTACGTACCGAACTCGCCGAGCTGGGGTATCGACAACCGTACCGTAGCCCTGCGTGTGCCAAATGACTCGGCCGATGCCGTGCGCATTGAACACCGCGTCGCGGGTGCTGACGCCAACCCGTACCTGCTGCTTTCAGCGGTATTGGCCGGCGTACACCACGGCCTGACCAACAAGATCGAGCCGGGTGCGCCTATCGAAGGCAACTCCTACGAGCAGAACGAGCAAAGCCTGCCGAACAACCTGCGCGATGCCCTGCGCGAGTTGGACGACAGTGAAATTCTGGCACGCTATATCGACCCGAAATACATCGATATCTTCGTCGCCTGCAAGGAAAGCGAGCTGGCTGAGTTTGAGAACTCAATCTCCGACCTTGAGTACAACTGGTACTTGCACACGGTTTGATGCAACACCCAACGCCGGCCTTCGAGCCGGCGTTTTTTTTATTCCGAGCGTCGCCTACATAGCTCTTATTCGCACCTCGGCGCGATGACGGGAAACATGCGTCGCCAATTCCTGCTGATGCAACATCAACCTCTTCGGGAGATCACTATGCCTCGCCTATTTGCCTTATTGCTGCTTGCCCTGACGCCGTTACTGGCCAGCGCCGAAGAGGTGATTCGCGTCTACAACTGGAACGATTACATCGCCCCCCAGGTGATCAAGGACTTCGAGGCAGAGACCGGCATCCGCGTGGAATACCGCACCTACAGCACCGACTCAGAATTAGACACCATACTGGCCAGCGGCGAAGCCATCGACATCGCCGTGCCGTCGCATGATGCTCTGCCTGCACTGATCGATAATGGCACCCTACAGCCGCTGGACTTCAGCCTGTTACCAAACCGTAAACACATCGACAAACAACTGCTCAGCACCCTGGTCGCCCTTGATCCAGCCAACCGCCATGCGCTGCCCTACCTGTGGGGCGCGGTAGGCCTGGCGATCAACACACCACAAGCCGAAGCCGCGTTTGGCGGCCCACTGCCAGATAGCTGGAGCCTGCTGTTCGATGCCGAGCAGAGTTCACGCCTGGCCAGTTGCGGTGTCAGCGTGCTGGACGCTGCCGATGAAACGCTCACCGTCTTGCTCAATTACCAGGGTCGCAGCCTGGTGCGCAGCGCGCCGAGCCGCATCGAGCGCACTAGCCGGATACTGGATGGCTTACGCCCCAACCTGCGCTATATCGACAGCGAGCGTTATATCGACGACCTCAACCAGGGCAAGCTCTGCGTGGCCATGGCTTGGGTCGGCGACGCACTGGCCGCCGCTGATGCGGGCCAGCCAGTACGTTTTCTCGTGCCGGATGAAGGCTCGGTGCTGTTTATCGACAACCTGGTGATCCCCAGCACCGCCAAGCGCCCCGACCTGGCTCATCGTTTTATCAACTACCTGATGCAACCCAAGGTAGCCGCGCTGATCACCGCAGAAACCCTGTACCCCAGCGGTAATGCCGACTCCCGGGAGTTTCTCGACGAAGCCTTGCGCAACCAGCCCGGCCTTTACCCCGACCGCGACACCAAACGCCGCCTGCACGCACTGGAAACCCCGCCAGAAAAACACAGAGCCGCCGTCGACGCCGTGTGGGCGCGCTTTCGTGATGGCAGCTGAATGATCAATCGGCAACCCTCGGGTTGGCATGCTCAATACAGGTAAAAACGCAGAAGGCTTGTCCGCTCTGACGGTCACCGAGGGGACAGGCAGAGCGGACAAGCCTTCGCTTTTACTCAGCGCTGGCGGGCAGTTTTCGCCAGCGGGATGGTTATTTGACCAGCTGGCGCCAGGCCTTCAACGAACCGATGGTCAATAGCTGCGCCTTGCGCGCCGCCAGTACATCCGGATCAATGGCCTGATTAGCCAGCTCGACCAGCTTGTTCAGCTCGCCGTACAGACGGTCGACTTCCGGCACCTCCAACACCTCACGCGCCAGGTGCAGCCAGACCAGCAGGCGCTCGATGCGCGGCAGCTGCTCGGCCAGGTCTTCCGGCTGCTGCTGATAACGACGCAGCTGCAGGGCAGCCCCTTCATCGGCAATCAAGGTCGGCAACCAGTTACCCAGCGGTGCAGCGCCTTGGCGGCTGCCGCGGTTATTGCGCTCCAGGGTCCAGCTACGCGCCAGCAACCAGCGCGAAGTGGTCAGGGAGAACAATCCCCAGCGGGTGGCTTCAAGCTCAGCCGCGAACTGCGCGGGGGAATTTTTACGCACCTTCTCATCCAGCTGACCGGCCAGCAGCCGTGGCCGCCACTCCAGCAGCAACGCATCCAGTAACTCACGCAGGGCATGGCTACTTGCACGCGGCGCGGCCTGACCGAGGCTGCCGAGCAAGGCACGCAAGCCGACCAACTGCTCCAGCCACTCGACCAGCAAGCGCCAATGGCCGTTGAAGCGGTACTGCTCAGCCAAACGCTGACTGCTACCCAGCAAGTGCCAGCCCAGCGCGACAACGCTGTCATCCAGGCTGGTTTCGGCGTTCAGCGCAGGTGCCGGCAGATTCAGGCTGTAGCTGCTGGCATCGAACAAGCGATAACCGCGCTCGGCCTTGCTGATGTCACATGGCATCAGTGCCAGATCAGCAGCCAGCTCAGCGGCCAGCTCCAGCAACGCCTCGGGCTCACCCTGACGCAGCTCAAGCTCCAGCTCACAGATTTCTTCCTCGCCTTCACCGGCAATCACTTTGCCCAGGTCCAGCGCGGCCTCGATCACTACCTTGGCCTTGCCACGGCCCCAGGCGATTTCCGCCTTCTCGCGGACAAAGTCGGTGGTGAAAATCGGCACCAACTGCTTCTTGTCCAGCTCGGCCAGGACCGCTGGCCAGCAGCTGTCATCGAGTTTCTTCAGGTCCAGCTTGGCTTTGGCCAGGTTCCAGTCCCATTCATTGCGCTCGGACAAACCGGCCACGCTCTGCCCACGAGTTTTCAGGGTCTGGATAAACTGCTCACCATCGCGGCGCACACGCAGGGCAACCTTGGCCGCCGCCAGGTCACGCGCAGGCGTGTCGAAGTACTGATTGAACAGTTCGCGCTGCTCCCAACCACTCTTGTTGCGCTTCTTCAGCAACGGGTGATCACGCAGGGCGGCCAGGGTTGCACGGCTAACCCGCAGTTTAATTTCGGTTTCTTTGTTCATGATGATGGGAATCAACGCCTACTATGAAATTGTGACAGTCCGACGCCTGCGCTGGCGAGCCTGCGGACTGATCCGTATACTTGCCGCCTTCTTAACGCCGGGGTTCACCCTATGCCAGTCAATCCATTTGCCAGCCTGTTTGGCCGTTCACCCATCGGGCCGATGCAAAAACACTTTGCCAAGGCTCACGAGTGCGCAGCGAATCTGGTGCCTTTTTTCGAAGCCGTGATGGTCGAAGATTGGGCCAAGGTGGAACAGGTACAGCAGGAAATGGCCAGCCTCGAAGGTCAGGCTGACAAGCTCAAGAAGAGCGTGCGCTTACACCTGCCGAAAAGCTTGTTCCTGCCGGTACCGCGCTCGGATCTGCTTGAACTACTGAGTGTACAGGACAAAGTCGCCAACCGCGCCAAGGACATCGCCGGCCTTATGCTCGGTCGGCAAATGACCATTCCGCAAGACTTACAACAGCTAATGCGCGCGTTTGTACAACGCACCGTGGACGCCAGCGCCCAGGCGCTGAAAGCCATGAACGAACTCGACGAGTTGCTGGAAACCGGCTTTGGTGGCCGCGAAGCGGTGCTGGTCGAATCCATGGTCATGGCGGTGTCCATACGCTGGGAGCAGCCCGATCACGGAATCTGGGAGGTTCGCACCCACCGTCGTCATCACGTTCATTCCAAGACCATGTGCTGGGTCACCGTGGATCGG
>JAWWDH010000168.1:0-7116 GCA_033720015.1 Pseudomonas sp. | reverse complement strand
GTAAATTTTTACTGCCAAGACGGTCAATAATCATCCCAACAGCACATGTATTATGAGTAACAGGATCAATTAAAATAAACGAGCCTGTCTGACGATTTTTCACATATGGATCGAAGAACAGAGGTTTAGTAGTTGTGATTACTACACGGCCAATTTCGTTTAGGTTGAAACTTTTTACATCTGATTTTTCAAGCGTATTTACATCCACCTTATATTGAATCTTATCAATTCTGGCCTTTGCCGAATTATTGGCATGCTTTATATAAAATTGTGTTGAAAGATTCATCCTGGTTTCATCCATCCAAACAAGCATCGCCTCAAACTGGCGTTCCATGCGGGGCAGGTTATCCGGATGAACCAACATATCACCCCTCGATATATCAATTTCGTCTTTAAGAGTTACTGTAACCGATTGCGGCGGGAAAGCATAATCTTTTTCACCGTCGTAGGTAATTATCGAATCTACAACAGATTCTTTCATAGATGGTAGTACCATAACCTGGTCACCTTTCCTGATAATTCCCGATGCAACCGATGTTGAGAATCCACGGAATTTTATATCAGGACGAAGTACATATTGTACCGGATATCGCAGGTCGTCGAAATTACGGTCGCCCGCCACTTCTACCGTTTCAAGAATTTCCATCAACGACTGGCCGGTGTACCAAGGCGATTGCTCGCTCTTGTTGACCACGTTGTCGCCCTTGAGCGCCGACATCGGCACGAAGTGCATTGAGCTTGGCTTGAAGGCAATGCCTTCGACGAACGCTAGGTAATCGGCCTTGATCTGCTCAAACACGCCCTGATCGAAGCCTTTGAGGTCCATCTTGTTGACCGCAATGACGATGTGCTTGATGCCCAGCAACGAGGCAATAAAGCTGTGGCGCTTGGTCTGCGTCTGCACGCCGTAACGGGCGTCGATCAGAATGATCGCCAGGTCACAGTTGGAGGCACCAGTGGCCATGTTGCGGGTGTACTGCTCATGGCCGGGGGTGTCGGCGATGATGAACTTGCGCTTGGTGGTGCTGAAATAGCGGTAGGCCACATCGATGGTGATGCCTTGCTCGCGCTCGGCCTGCAGGCCGTCGACCAGCAGCGCCAGGTCGACCTCTTCACCGGTGGTGCCGACTTTTTTCGAGTCTTTGGTGATGGCGTCCAGATGGTCTTCATAGATCATCTTGGAATCATGCAGCAGACGACCAATCAGGGTGCTTTTGCCGTCGTCGACGTTGCCGCAGGTAAGAAAGCGCAGCAGCTCTTTACGCTCGTGCTGGCCCAGGTAGGCAAGGATGTCCTCGCTGATCAATTCGGATTGGTGCGACATATTAACCCCTTGCTTAGAAATAGCCCTGACGTTTCTTCTCTTCCATCGAGCCGCTGGAGTCATGGTCAATGACGCGGCCTTGGCGCTCAGAGGTCTTGGCCAACAGCATTTCCTGAATAATCTCCGGCAAGCTGGTTGCCGTGGACTCCACCGCGCCCGTCAACGGATAGCAGCCCAGGGTACGGAAGCGCACCATCTTTTTATGGATGCTGGCTTTTTGCTCGGGGGTGAGGTGTTCGAGGATGCGTTCGTCGTCGATCATGATCAGCGCACCATTCATCTCGATCACTTCGCGCTCGGCGGCGAAATACAGCGGCACGATCGGGATGCTTTCCAGGTAGATGTACTGCCAGATATCCAGCTCGGTCCAGTTGGACAGCGGGAATACGCGGATCGACTCGCCCTTCTTGACGTTGCCGTTGTACACATTCCACAGCTCGGGACGCTGGTTCTTCGGGTCCCAGCGGTGCTTGCTGTCGCGGAAGGAATACACGCGCTCTTTGGCACGGGATTTTTCTTCGTCGCGGCGAGCGCCACCGAACGCGGCATCGAAGCCGTACTGATCCAGCGCCTGCTTGAGGCCTTCGGTCTTCATCACGTCGGTGTGCTTGGCACTGCCGTAGGTGAAGGGGTTCATGTCCTGCGCCACACCGTCGGGGTTGATGTGGGTGATCAGGTCCAGGCCGTACTCGTTGACCATCTTCTCGCGGAAGCTATACATCTCCTGAAACTTCCAACGCGTATCGACATGCATCACCGGAAACGGCAACTTGCCCGGAAAAAACGCCTTGCGTGCCAGGTGCAGCATCACGGCGGAGTCTTTACCGATGGAGTAGAGCATTACCGGGTTGTCGAATTCGGCGGCCACTTCACGAATGATGTGGATACTTTCCGCCTCCAGCTGTTTCAGGTGGGTCAGTTTATCGAGCATGGCTACTCACGAATGGCGATGTGTTTAGGCCGGCGGGCCGTGGACGAGACGGCACTCTAGCACAGCACCTTCGTCTAATCAGGAGCCTGGTTAGACCGAAACGATCTAGGATTATACCGGCAGGAAAGGCCGCAACCCTGCGCTATACAGGGTTGCGGCAATCAATAAACAGATGCTCGATGGCAAAGCGCCGTGCCAGATAATCGCCTAACGCCTGCACACCATAACGCTCGGTGGCGTGGTGGCCGGCGGCGATAAAGCTGACGCCGTTTTCGCGGGCACTATGGAAGGTCTGCTCAGAAGCTTCGCCGGTCAAATACAGGTCGACCCCAGCCGCGATAGCCTGATCGATATAGCCCTGACCACCGCCCGTGCACCACCCCACGCGGCGGATCATGCCATCGCCTTCGACCAGCAGCGGTTCACGACCGAGCACCTGCTGCACATGCCGCGCGAAGTCCTGTGCGGTCATGGCCTCAGCCAGCGAGCCAATCAGGCCAACGGTACGCGGATTATCGGGCTCCAGCGGGCCTTCCACGGTGATACCCAGCTGGGCGGCCAGCTGCACGTTATTGCCGACTTCGGCGTGCACATCGAGCGGCAGGTGATAGGCCAGCAGACTGATGTCGTTAGCCAGCAGGGTTTGCAGGCGGCGACGCTTCATCCCGGTGACGCAGGGGTTTTCGCCTTTCCAAAAATAACCATGGTGCACCAGCACCACGTCGGCATCGGCCTCGACGGCGGCGTCGAGTAGCGCCTGGCTGGCGGTGACGCCACTGACGATGCGGCGTACCTGCGGCCGACCTTCAACCTGTAAGCCGTTGGGGCAGTAATCGCTAATACGCGCGGCGTTAAGATAGCGATCGGCTTCTTCCACCAGGGTCGCCAGGGCAATGGCCATAAAGTGTCCTTAATCAAGCGTTACGAGGCGCTGCTTTATTGTCAGTCGCTTCTCTATAATGGCGCACCTTAAGGGGCGCACTTGCCGCCCTGCAACCCTCAGGATTGTTTCAATGCTCAAGGCCCTGCGTCCCTTCGGCTGGCCCCTACTGGTCGGCGTGCTCCTGGCACTGCTGATCATGCAGTATTTTCCGCAATGGGTCGGTTTACCGAGGCAGGATGTGCACGTGCGCCAAGCGCCCTTCTACAGCCGCATGCAGGAAGGTCCGGTGTCCTATGCCGACGCGGTAACCACCGCCTCCCCAGCGGTAGCCAACCTGTACACCACCAAGTTCGTTAACAAGCCAAGCCATCCGCTGTTCGAAGACCCGCAGTTTCGCAAGTTTTTCGGTGACAACCTGCCCAAGCAGCGGCGCATGGAGTCGAGCCTCGGCTCGGCGGTGATCATGAGCCCGGAAGGTTACCTGCTGACCAACAATCATGTGGTCGTCGATGCCGACCAGATCGTTGTGGCCTTGAAAGATGGCCGCGAAACCCTGGCACGCCTGATTGGCAGCGACCCGGAAACCGACCTCGCAGTATTGAAAATTGATCTGCCTGACCTGCCGTTCATCACCCTCGGCCGCTCCGACAACATCCGCATTGGCGACGTTAGCCTGGCCATTGGCAACCCCTTCGGCGTCGGCCAGACCGTGACCATGGGCATCATCAGCGCGACCGGGCGCAACCAGCTGGGCCTCAACACCTACGAAGACTTTATCCAGACCGACGCAGCGATCAACCCGGGCAACTCGGGCGGTGCGCTGGTGGACGCCTACGGCAACCTGGTCGGCATCAATACTGCGATTTTCTCCAAGTCCGGCGGCTCGCAGGGCATCGGCTTTGCTATTCCGGTGAAACTGGCGATGGAGGTAATGCGGGCGATTATCGAGCACGGCCAGGTAATTCGCGGCTGGCTGGGTATCGAGGTGCAACCCTTGACGCCAGAGCTGGCGGAATCCTTTGGCCTGGACGGTCGCCCGGGCATCGTGGTGGCCGGCCTCTACCGTGACGGCCCGGCGCAAAAAGCTGGCCTGCTACCGGGTGACCTGATCCTCAGCATCGACGGCGAGGCATCCAGTGACGGTCGCCGCTCGATGAATCAGGTGGCGCGCACTAAGCCCGGCGATACGATCAACATCGAGATCCTGCGTAACGGCAAGCCACTGCAATTGACCGCAGAAATCGGCGTAAGACCGCCCGCCAACGGCAACTGATCCGGCTACGCTCGCCTTGCCGTGCCGTGCTGCCCCAGGCAAGCCGATAACTGGCCGGGACAATTGACGCGAAATAAAAAAGCCGGAGCGCTGCGGCGCTCCGGCTTGGTTAACACGCACTCATTACAGGCCTTGCAGGGCATCCAGTAACGCCTGGTTCTGCTCCGGCGTGCCGATGGTGATGCGCAGAAACTGAGCAATACGCGGCTGTTTGAAGTGGCGCACGATCACCCCCTGCTCACGTAAACCAGCAGCCAGCGTCGCCGCATCTTTATCCGGATGACGGGCGAAAACAAAATTCGCCGCTGACGGCAACACCTCGAAGCCCAGCGCTGCCAGACCAGCCACGACTGCTTCGCGGCTGTCGATCACCCGCTGGCAGGTTTGCTGGAAGTAGGCCTTGTCCGCAAACGCCGCCGCCGCACCAGCAATCGCCATGCGGTCCAGCGGGTAGGAGTTGAAGCTGTTCTTGATCCGCTCCAGCGCCTCGATCAGGTCCGGATGGCCAACCGCGATGCCGACCCGCAGGCCCGCCAGGGAGCGCGACTTGGACAGGGTCTGGCTAACCAGCAGGTTCGGGTACTTGTCCACCAGACTGATCGCCGTCTCGCCGCCAAAATCGATATACGCCTCGTCGACCAGCACCACGCTATCGGTGTTGGCTTTGAGCAGACGCTCAATGGCGTCCAGACCAAGGGCACAACCGGTCGGCGCATTGGGGTTGGGGAAGATAATGCCGCCGTTGGGCCGCGCATAGTCTTCGACGCGAATCTGGAACTGTTCATCCAAAGCAATCTGCTCGGCGGCAATGCCGTACAAGCCGCAATACACCGGATAAAAGCTGTAGCTGATATCCGGGAACAGCAACGGCTGGCCGTGCTGAAACAAGCCGTGGAAGGCATGCGCCAGCACCTCATCGGAGCCGTTGCCGACAAACACCTGAGCGGTCTGCACGCCGTAATAATCAGCCACAGCCTGCTTCAAGCGGTCACTGTTGGGGTCCGGGTACAAGCGCAGGTTGTCGTTCAGCTCAGCCTGCATGGCCGCGATGGCCTTGGGCGACGGGCCATAGGGGTTTTCATTGGTGTTGAGCTTGACCAGTTTGGCCAGTTTCGGCTGCTCACCCGGAACATAAGGCACCAGGTCTTTGACGAAGGGGCTCCAGAATTTGCTCATCTGCCCTTCTCTCCTCGAATTCGTTGCGATCATCGACGGCGCTGATGGGTATCGCGGCGCTCAACCCATCCTACATTCGCCCGTTAGTTCTTGCTGCGGTACTCGGCGCTGCGGGCGTGGGCGGTCAGCGACTCGCCACGGGCCAGCACGCTGGCGACCTTGCCCAACTCGGACGCGCCCTCGGCTGAACAATGGATGATCGACGAGCGCTTTTGAAAGTCATACACCCCCAACGGCGAGGAATAGCGCGCGGTGCCAGAGGTCGGCAGCACATGGTTGGGCCCGGCGCAGTAGTCGCCCAAGGCTTCGGCGGTGTAGCGGCCCATAAAGATCGCGCCGGCATGGCGAATCAATGGCAAATATTGCTCGGGATTTTCCACCGACAGCTCCAAATGCTCCGGCGCGATGCGGTTGGCCACTTCAATGGCCTGGGCCATATCCGCGACTTGAATCAGTGCGCCACGGCCTTCCAGCGAGGTACGGGCAATACTTTCGCGCTCCAGGGTCGGCAGCAATTTGGCGATGCTTGCGGCGACGCGATCGAGGAAGGCGGCGTCCGGGCTGACCAGGATCGACTGCGCGTCTTCGTCGTGCTCGGCCTGGGAGAACAGGTCCATGGCGATCCAGTCCGGGTCGGTCTGGCCGTCGCAGACCACAAGGATTTCCGAAGGCCCGGCGATCATATCGATACCCACCTTGCCGAACACGTGGCGCTTGGCGGTGGCGACATAGATGTTGCCGGGGCCAACGATCTTGTCCACCGGCGGCACGCTTTCGGTGCCATAGGCCAACGCGGCGACAGCCTGGGCACCACCGATGGTGAACACCCGGTCAACGCCAGCAATGCAGGCCGCCGCCAGGACGATCTCGTTGATCTCGCCACGCGGGGTCGGCACCACCATGACCACTTCCGGCACGCCGGCGACCTTGGCTGGAATGGCGTTCATCAACACCGAGGATGGGTACGAGGCCTTACCGCCCGGCACATACAGGCCAGCACGGTCCAGCGGCGTGACCTTCTGCCCCAACACCGTGCCGTCGGCCTCGGTGTAGCTCCAGGAGTCCTGTTTTTGCCGCTCGTGGTAGCTGCGCACACGCTCGGCCGCCACTTCCAAGGCACTGCGCTGCTCTGGGGTGATGCGGGTCAGGGCCAACTCCAGACGCTCGCGCGGCAGGATCAAGTCAGCCATAGAAGCGACATCCAAGCCGTCGAACTGCTTGGTAAACTCGACCAACGCAGCATCGCCACGCTCACGCACGGCCTTGATGATTTCATGCACGCGCTGGTTGACCGCATCGTCCGAGACACTTTCCCAGCTCAGCAGATGATCCAGATGCTGGGCAAAGTCCTGGTCAGCGGCATTGAGTCGGCGGATAGCGATAGGAGCGGTCATAGCGGGCCTCTTAATTGGCAAATGCTCGGGCGCCCGTAGAGTAACAACCACTCCGCGCGGGCACCTGAGAATTTTGGCTATAACGCGGATAGGCTAGGCCGCACAGGGGCGGCCATGAGACTCAGCGAGGGTGTC
>JAWWDH010000167.1:0-7170 GCA_033720015.1 Pseudomonas sp. | reverse complement strand
CGGTTCCACGTATTGAGTACCGCCCCCGCCAGCGATGACAGCGAGATCAGCAAAATATAGGGGAAGGTGATCCGCAGCAGATCAGTAGTCAGCTCAAAGCGCTCCGCCTCATCGGCAAAGCCCGGCGCGGAGGCCCAGACAATCCACGGCGCAGCCAGAATGCCGATAAAGGTGACCAGCGCCAACACCAGAGTCAGCAAGCCGGTCACATAAGCGAGAAAGGTGCGTGCGGCCTCATCGCCCTGCTGGGTTTTATATTCGGCCAGAATCGGCACAAAAGCCTGGGAGAACGCCCCCTCAGCAAAAATACGCCGCAGTAAATTGGGCAACTTGAACGCCACCACAAAGGCGTCCGAGGCCACGCCAGCGCCGAAGGTGCGAGCAATAATGGTGTCGCGTACAAAGCCCAGCACACGCGAAAGCATGGTCATGGAGCTGACAGCGGCCAACGACTTGAGCAAATTCATGTAATAATTCGATTTCCGCAAACAAGCACAGCCGCGGAAAACCCGCCGCCGCGCAAAGGCGACGAGTGTAGCGCCCAGCCACTGGTCAGGCCAGCACAGGGAAAAGCCTACGGGGTTGACAGCACGCCCTCATATCGGCATGATTCGCGGCCTTATTTGTTTGTAACCCCCAGAATTTTTTCGAGGAGCTTGACGGTGGCCAATACACCTTCTGCCAAAAAACGCGCAAAACAGGCTGAGAAGCGTCGTAGCCATAACGCCAGCCAGCGCTCGATGGTCCGCACTTACATCAAGAACGTTATCAAGGCTATTGAAGCTAAAGATGCCGCTCTTGCAACGACCGCTTACACCCTGGCTGTGCCGGTAATCGACCGTATGGCCGATAAAGGCATCATCCACAAGAACAAAGCAGCTCGTCATAAGAGCCGCCTGAATGGCCACATCAAAGCACTGAGCCAAGCTGCAGCTGCCTAAGCTGCTAGCGACTCACTGCTAGATGTTAAAAAACCGGCTTAGGCCGGTTTTTTATTGCCTGGAAAAAGAACAACCACCCCTGCAAGCCAGCAACCAAGCCGATAAACGGCACACAAGAAAAAGCCCGAATCACTTCGGGCCTTTCCTTTAGGGCTTTTGCGGCCAGGGCAGAATCGGAATCGCCGTCACCGCATTTTGCGGACTCCCCTCAATCACCCGATCGCTGTAGACCAGATAAACCAGGGTATTGCGCTTGCGATCGAAGAAACGCACCACCTGCATGGTTTTGAACACCAGCGAAGTGCGCTCGCGAAACACCTCTTCGCCCTCCTTGAGCGCATCAAGAAAGCTCACTGGCCCGACCTGACGGCAGGCAATCGATGCTTCAGCGCGATCCTCAGCCAAGCCAAGACCACCCTTGACGCCGCCAGTCTTGGCCCGCGACAGGTAACACGTCACCCCCGCCACCTTGGGATCATCAAAAGCCTCGACAACGATCTTGTCGTTCGGCCCCATAAGCTTGAAAACCGTCGACACCTCACCAATCTTTTCCGCCACCACCAACCCAGGCAGCAACATCAGCGCACCCAGCAATCCCTTTACAGTTCGCATCAGCCTTCCCTCAGACCAGAATCAAATTATCCCGATGCACCAACTCAGGCTCATCCACATAACCGAGCAACCGCTGAATGGCATCCGACGACTGACCAATGATCTTCTGCGCCTCAAGCGCACTGTAATTGGCCAAACCACGAGCAATCTCACGACCATCCGCCGCCACACAAACCACCATCTCACCACGACGGAAACTGCCTTGCACAGCCTTCACACCAACCGGCAACAAGCTTTTGGTACCGCTCGCCAGCGCCTTGACCGCACCCTCATCCAAAACCAGAACACCACGGGTCTGCAGATGCCCAGCCAACCACTGCTTGCGCGCCGCCAACATGCCACGCTCAGGCGCAAGTAGCGTACCCAGGCGCTCGCCCGCCCTGAGCCGCGCCAGCACCTGCTCGATAGCCCCACCGACAATCACTGTATGCGCCCCGGAACGCGCCGCCAAACGCGCCGCACGCAGCTTGGTCTGCATGCCGCCACGCCCAAGCGCACCACCCACACCACCCGCCACGGCATCCAGCGCCGGATCATCGGCGCGGGCCTCGTAAATCAGCTCGGCATCGGGGTTATGCCGCGGGTCAGCGTTATACATGCCGTCACGATCAGTGAGGATCACCAGCAGATCGGCCTCAACCAGATTGGCTACCAATGCCGCCAGGGTATCGTTATCCCCGAAGCGGATCTCATCGGTAACCACCGTGTCGTTCTCATTGATCACCGGCACCACATCCAGATCCACCAGCGTTCGCAGCGTGCTGCGCGCGTTCAGGTAGCGCTTACGGTCAGACAAGTCATCGTGAGTCAGCAGAATCTGCGCCGTGCGCCGACCGTGCTCGGCGAAACTCGACTCCCAAGCCTGGATCAGCACCATCTGCCCGATAGCCGCAGCCGCCTGCAGCTCGTGCATGGCACTCGGTCGCGCCGCCCAACCCACGCGACTCATACCTGCCGCCACCGCACCGGAAGACACCAGCACCAGCTCCACGCCCTGCTCACGCAGCGCGACCATCTGCTCGACCCATACCGCCATGGCCGCACGATCCAGACCACGACCATCAGCCGTCAGCAACGCACTACCAATCTTCACCACCCAGCGCTGCGCACCGGTTACCTTGTCACGCATGATCATCCAACCCCAGCAGCGACCTGTGATTACAAAAACGCCGCAATTAAGCGGCGTTTTTGTAGTTGCTTAATCCCGGACGTAAATGATTTCCGGGCCATCCTCTTCGTCTTCTTCATCCCAGAAACTGTCGTCTTCGTCGACATCGCTCACCGCACGAACACCGGAACGACGCAGCGCACGCTTGTCGTCCAAGGCCTGCAACTGGGCACGCGCCTCATCTTCGATGCGTGTATCCAACTCAGCCAGCTCAGCCGCGTACTCTGGGTTTTCCTGAATGCGCTCAGCGCGCGCCTCAAGGAAGTCCATGATGTCATAACACAGCTGCTCAGTCCCCTCGCGAGCCAGGGCAGAGATCACGTACACCGGCCCCGCCCACTCGATCCGCGCGACGATTTCAGCGACACGCGCCTCTTGCTCCTCATCGAGGATCTGGTCGGCCTTGTTCAGCACCAGCCAGCGCTCACGCTCAGCCAGCGACGGACTGAACTTGGTCAGCTCATCGACAATCGTCGCCGCTGACTCAGCCGGATCGGTCAGATCCAGCGGCGCCATGTCCACGAGGTGCAGCAACAAACGCGTACGCGACAAGTGCTTGAGGAAGCGAATCCCCAAGCCGGCGCCATCAGAAGCACCCTCAATCAAGCCCGGAATATCCGCAACCACAAAGCTCTTGTAGCGATCAACACTGACCACACCCAGGTTCGGCACCAGGGTGGTGAACGGATAATCGGCAACCTTCGGCTTGGCGGCCGACACCGAGCGGATAAAAGTGCTCTTGCCGGCATTCGGCAAACCCAACAGACCGACGTCTGCCAGCACTTTCAATTCCATCTTCAAGTCGCGCGCATCGCCCGGCTTGCCCGGCGTGGTCTGCCGCGGCGCACGGTTAGTGCTGGACTTGAAGCGGGTATTACCCAGGCCGTGCCAGCCACCCTGAGCAACCAGCAAACGCTGCCCCGGCTTGGTCAGGTCACCCATAACCTCCTGAGTACCCGCGTCAATGATCGTGGTCCCCACCGGTACCGGCAGAATCAGATCCTCACCCTTGGCACCCGTGCAATCGGTACTGCCGCCCTTATCACCATTCGGCGCCTGGAAGCGACGGGTATAGCGGTAGTCCACCAAGGTATTGAGATTGGCGAAGGCCTCGATATAAATCGAGCCACCATCACCACCATCACCACCGTTGGGGCCGCCTTTTTCGATGAACTTCTCACGACGGAAGCTCATCATGCCGTTGCCACCATCACCGGCCTTTACAGAAATCGATACTTCATCGACGAATTTCATAGGTACGCCTCCCGCAACAAGGCGGGTTATCTAAAACGAGAAACACCAGGTTCTTGCAAAATTGACCTGCATTCAATTTGAACGCCAACACCCAGGACAGTTTGGCAAGAACCCCAATAATACAGAAACAAAAAAGCCCCGTCGCAAGGACGGGGCTTTCCCAGCAGTCGCGCAATTAAGCCGCAACGACGCTCACGTAACGGCGGTTGAACGCGCCTTTTACTTCAAACTTGATCACGCCTTCGATTTTCGCGAAGAGGGTGTGATCTTTACCCATGCCAACGCCGTAACCAGCGTGGAACTGGGTGCCGCGCTGACGCACGATGATGTTGCCAGGAATGATTTTCTGGCCGCCATACATCTTCACGCCAAGGCGTTTGGCTTCTGAGTCGCGACCGTTGCGGGTACTACCGCCAGCTTTTTTGTGTGCCATGAGTTCAATACTCCTATAAAGGGATCAGACTGAAACGAGTTAAGCCTGGATACCGGTGATTTTGATCTCGGTGTACCACTGACGGTGGCCCTGGCGCTTCATGTGGTGCTTACGACGGCGGAACTTGATGATGGTGACCTTGTCATGACGGCCTTGACCGATCACTTCAGCTACAACCTTGGCACCCTCAACAACCGGCGCGCCGATTTTAACGTCGCCGCCATTGCCGATCAGCAAAACACGGTCAAAAGTCACAGCTTCGCCTAGGGCCAGCTCGAGCTTTTCGATCTTGAGGAACTCGCCTTCGGCGACTTTGTATTGCTTGCCACCAGTAACAATTACTGCGTACATGGTAAATCTCCGTTAATCCTGCTCACCCAGCGCTTTATAGGAATAAGTGTCGGCTGGCATGGCTGCTGGGGTCCTAAAAGACACCCTTGCAATTGCGTAAGGCAGGGAAATACCCAGGGGGAAGTTCAGGGTGCGCGATTGTACGCAAGCATCCAATGCGACGCAAGGCCCCAGGCACCCACACACGAGCCGTCTGCCTTGACAGCCCCTACCCTGCCCCATAGCATGCCGCGCAACCCATGAACAGCAGGTATGAGCAATGCAACCCCAGGCTTTCTACCGCGTGGTGGCGGATGACTTTACCGCCGTCGACGGCATCATCCGCGCCCAACTGGTGTCGCGTGTACCGCTGGTAGAGAAGATCGGCGACTACATTATTTCCGCGGGCGGTAAACGCTTGCGCCCCTTGCTGGTCCTGCTCAGCGGTAAAGCGTTAGGCCTGGACGGCGAGAAGCTGCGCCTGCTGGCTGCCACCATCGAGTTCCTGCACACCGCCACCCTGCTGCACGACGACGTGGTCGACATGTCCGACATGCGCCGCGGCCGCAGCACGGCCAACGCGCAATGGGGCAATGCGCCGAGCGTGCTGGTGGGCGACTTCCTTTATTCGCGCTCATTCGAAATGATGGTCGAACTGGGCTCCATGCCGGTGATGAAGATTCTTTCCAAGGCCACCCGGGTGATTGCCGAAGGCGAAGTGCTGCAACTGTCGAAAATTCGCGACGCCAGCACCAGCGAAGAAACTTATATGGAGGTCATCCGCGGCAAGACGGCGATGCTCTTCGAGGCCTCAACCCACAGCGCTGCGGCCCTGGCCAACGCCAACAGCGAACAAATCGAAGCCTTGCGCACCTTTGGCGACCACCTCGGCGTGGCCTTCCAGCTGGTCGACGATTTGCTCGACTACCGCGGTGACGCCAGCGCGCTGGGCAAGAACGTGGGTGACGACCTGGCCGAAGGCAAACCAACTCTACCGCTGATCTACACCATGCGCGAAGGTACACCCGAGCAAGCCGCACTGGTGCGCCAGGCCATCCAGAAGGGCGGCATCGAAGATCTAGAGAGCATCCGCGATGCTGTCGAAGCTGCCGGCGCCCTCGACTACACCGCTCAGCAAGCGCGCCATTATGCCGACCGTGCGATCGCCTGCCTGGACGCGCTGCCAGCCAGCGAATACCGCGACGCGCTCATCGAACTTTGCCGCTTTGCTGTGGCGCGCACACACTAGCCGCCGAGCCCGCTATCAAGAGCCCGCCCACGTGGCGGGCTTTTTTATGCGCGCCATTCAAGCACACGACGAATGGTGCAATTAGCCCTTGCCATAAACATAATAAGAATTACTCTCATTTCTCCAATCAAGGGAGACGAGTCATGACCTACCTGATCGACGCGTGGCTGGACCGCCCGCAACCGTATCTACGCATTCTTAACCGCCGCACCGGTGAGGTCTGCGCCGTGCTCAAGGAGGATGCTTTGGATGAGCTGCGCGACCAGGGCGATCTGGATCTGCATGAGCTGAACTCCAGCGAACCGCTGGTGCTCAAGGAGCTGGTGCGTAATCTGTTTCTGTACTGCTACGCCCGGGCATTGCGCCCCTGACGACCTGAGCATAAACGCATCGCGGGCATGTGCCACTCCTACTCCAGCCATACTGGAACTGCGTAGGAGCGAGCCATGCCCGCGAAGTAGACGCGACTCTAGTGGTTAGAGAACGTCGAGCAGCTCCACATCAAACACCAGCACGCTATGCGGCGGGATGCTGCCGACGCCTTGCTCGCCATAGGCCAGCTCGCTCGGCACATACAAGCGCCACTTGCTGCCGGCATTCATCAGCTGCAGGGCTTCGGTCCAGCCGGCGATTACGCCGCCCACTGGAAACTCAGCCGGCTGGCCACGATCGTAAGAGCTGTCAAACACAGTGCCGTCGATCAGGGTGCCGTGGTAGTGCGCGCGAATGGTGTCTTCGCGGGTTGGCATGGCGCCAGCTCCAGTGTTCAGCACTTCGTACTGCAGGCCGGAAGCCAGCGCAGTAATGCCTTCACGCTTGGCGTTTTCGGCGAGGAAAGCCAGGCCGGCGCCGGCAGCCGCTTCGGCCTTGGCCGCCGCTTCCGCCTGCATGATGTCGCGGATCACTTTGAAGCTGGCCGACATCTCGTCTTCGCTCACACGGCTTTGCTGACCATTGAAGGCATCAGCCAGGCCAGCAACGATGGCGTCCAGGCTCACGCCCGGCGGCGGGTTGTCGCGCAGTTGACCGCCCAGTTGACGGCCAATGCCGTAGCTGACGCGGGTTTCATCAGTCGAGAGATTGATTTCGGACATAGCACTGCTCCGCTAGGGGCTGAAAAAAGGTCGGCCAGCCTAGCACAAACAGCCTGCCCGCCCTACCCGCCTGCAGCGCCTTGGCGATT